>CAZJOG010000022.1:0-19775 GCA_964547565.1 uncultured Desulfovibrionaceae bacterium | reverse complement strand
AGGGTTGTTTCTGGCACTTCGCGGAAGACAAAATGCTGGCAGCGGCTGATAATAGTAACAGGAAATTTGTGTGGCTCTGTGGTGGCCATAATGAAGGTGACATTGCTCGGGGGTTCTTCCAAAGTTTTTAAGAGGGCGTTAAAAGCCCCTTTGGAGAGCATATGCGCTTCGTCAATAATAAAAACCTTGTAGCGGCCTTCAATAGGGGCATAGCCAACAGTTTCGCGCAGGCGGCGGATATCGTCCACCCCGCCGTTAGAGGCACCGTCCAGCTCTACAACATCCACAAAACTGCCGGCAGTGATACGTTTACAGGCGGCGCATTCATTGCAGGGTTCTGCTGTGGGTGCTTTTTCGCAGTTGAGCGCTTTGGCGAATATACGCGCGATAGTTGTTTTGCCCACTCCCCGTGTGCCGCTTAAAAGATACGCGGGCGCCACTTTATCCTCTGCACTGGCGCGGGACATAATGGACTTAACCATGTCTTGCCCAACCATTTGGGCAAATGTTTGCGGCCGGTATTTCGCAGCCAGAGAGTTTGTTTTCATGGTGTAAAGGGGGGGAGAGGGAAAAGTTTTTTTGAGGAGAGGGAAAAGTTTTTTTGGGGGGATATAATCCCCCCCAAAGAATAGTTTAAACAGTATACTTGGTCAGCCAGTGGGCGTATTGGGGATTTTGGCCTTTGACAACCTGGAAAAAAGCGTCCTGGAGTTTTTTGGTGACAGGTCCGGTTTTGCCGTCGCCTATTTTGCGGTTATCCACTTCGCGCACGGGGGTGACTTCGGCGGCTGTTCCGCAAAAGAAAACTTCATCTGCGATATACATTTCGTCACGGGTGAACTGTTGTTCCACCACGGTGTAGCCAAGATCACGGGCAAGTATCATCAGGGAGTCGCGGTTAATACCTTCCAGAATGGAGGTAAGGGGGGTGGTTTTGATGGTGTTGCCGCGCACAATAAAGATATTTTCGCCAGTCGCTTCGGAGACATAGCCATTTGTATCCAGCATAACGGCTTCGTCGTAACCATCGCGGACAACTTCCGTTTTGGCAAGCACGGAGTTTACATAGTTACCAGCGGCTTTGGCTTTGGTCATCAGGGTGTTAACATGCATACGGTTGAAGGAGCTGGTTTTTACACGCACGCCGTGGTCGAGGCCTTCTTCTCCAAGGTAAGCCCCCCATTCCCATGTTGCGATAATGGTGTTGATGGGGTTATCGCCCGGGTGCACACCAAGGGCGCCGTATCCCACAAAAGCCAGCGGGCGGATATACCCTTCCGGCATTTTATTGCCTACCATGGTGTCTATAACAGCTTTTTCCAGTTCCTGGACATTATACGGGCTGGTGATGCCAAGAATTTTGCCGGAATTAACAAAACGGGCCATATGGTCATGCAGGCGAAAAATGGCGGAAGCGCCGTCTGCTGTTTTATAGGCGCGGATACCTTCAAAAAAACCCGTGCCATAATGAAGACCGTGGGAAAGAACATGGACATTAGCATCTTGCCAGGGTACAAGTTTGCCGTCAAACCAGATAAAAGGCGTGGGTTTTAAAGGGGGCATACAAACTCCTTAAAGCGTTAATAAAACAAAACAAACCCCGGTACGAATTTTCTGAAAATGTGACCATACAGTCGCCTGCATAGCCGGGAAAAATTTTTTCCATTTCCAGGGATATTCTTTTACGGCACCACAGGGGCCATATTAAGACCTGTTGCAACAGGCAAACCCAGCATAAGGTTAGCATTGGCAACAGCCTGACCGGAAGCACCGCGGCAAAGATTATCAATAGCGGAGGTTATGATAAGACGACCAGTTCTGGGGTCCAGAGTCAGGCCGATATCGCAGAACATAGAACCACGCACAAAACGGGTTTGTGGCAAATCACCATACGGGAGCACACGCACCCAGCCAGCAGAACCCATGGACGCAGAAGCTGCGGACAGGGCACACTGGAAGCCTTCCGTCTGCAGGGCATTATCTGCCCAGAAGCCTTTAACCAGGGCGTGGAGCTGTTCCGGTTTTATGTGTTCTTTCAGACGGGTATACACGGTTGCGAGTATACCGCGGTTCATGGGTACAAGATGCGGGTTAAAGGAAAGAGTAATGGGTTTACCGGCAATACGGGAAACTTCCTGTTCAATTTCCGGTGTATGGCGGTGTTTGCCAAGGCTGTAGGGCTTAAAGGAATCCGTAACTTCGCTGTAAAGGAAAGTCTGGGAAGCTTTACGTCCGGCGCCTGTAACACCAGACTTGGCGTCTATAACAATATCATCTGTATGGATAAGGCCAAGGGCCAGGGGGGCAGCCAAGGCAAGAATGGAAGCTGTAGGGTAACAGCCCGGGTTTGCCACAAGGCTGGCTGTAGAAATAGCGCAGGGATTCAGTTCCACAAGCCCGTACACGGCATTGGTCAAAAGATCCGGTGCGGCGTGGGCGCTTGCGTACCATGCTTCAAAAACCGCAGGGTCATCCAGGCGAAAATCCGCAGAAAGGTCAACAACACGCAGCCCTTCTGCCAGAAGAGCAGGCGCCATTTCCATAGCAACACCGTGGGGCACGGCCATAAAAACCAGCCGGCATTTTGCGGCAATTTCCGCGGCATCCGGTGCGGTAATCACTAAGGAAGCAAGGGGAAATCCACGCAAAAAAGGGTAAATATCCTCAATAGTTTTGCCGGCTTCCTGACGGGATGTGGCGCACACAAGTTCCAAGGCCGGGTGGGTGGCCAGAAGTCTGGCCAGTTCCATACCTGTGTAACCGCTGACACCTAAAAGCCCAACTGGTATTTTTGGCGCAAATTGCATAGGAAACTCTTATTTGGGCTGCATGACAAATTTCATACGCAGTTCGTACAAAAGATCCTTCAGCAGCTTTTTTTCGTTATCGGTAATCCCGTTGCTGGTTTTTTCTTCCAGCATGGTCAAAATATCGATGGTGTGACGGGCAAGCAGAGGATCCGAGCGGGTAGAACCTGTTTCCGGATCCGGTACTTCCCCAAGCTGCACAAGGGCAGAAGATGCCAGAGAAAGAATGAATGTGGAAAAAGTTACTTCCGGCATAAGGGGTTGCTGCGTTTCGCCCATACACCTTCCCCTTATTGCCCAAGCGGGTAAAGGAACAGCACGGAACGCACCTGGCCCACACCAAAGGTGCCCGGGTAGGTGTTTACATTCACCACAAGATCCTGCACGCCGTCGTTATTGGGGTCCGCTATGTTAAAGTCTATAATGGAACCTTTAATGCGGCGGGTTTTCCATTCAATATCAAGACCAATCCCATCCCAGAACAGGGCATGGATTTCCCCCTGCGGGTAGGTACGGTAGTTGGCAAAAATACTGCCAGCCGTAGAAATGGGGCGCACTGCGAGCAGGTCGTATTGTTTGGCATTGCCCAGTTTGGCGGCAAGCATACGGATGGGGATATATTCGGAACGTGCGGCTTCCTGCCCGGGGGAATCGTTCAGCAAACCTTCCATAGCCAGGTTGGTGATAAGGCTGACAAAAGAACCGCAATAGGTTTCATCCGTTTTGGCAAGGCGTGAGCCACTGGAATTAAAGGTCAGGATATTTTCCTGTGCGCCCACAACTGCCAGCAAGTTCATATTCTGGGTGGCATCGGCGGGTATCCAGGCAAAGTTCATGGCATTGGCTTCTTTCGGCAGGCCGCCAATATCCGGGCCTTTTACAAAACGACCACCCTGCTCCACAAGTTCAAACACAGAACCTATGTAGGTACGGGTGCGTTCGCCACGCTGACCAACCAGGGTGGGCTTAAAGTTCGGGGGAAGTTTGATAACATTAATAAAATACGGCAATGCACTGCCATACTGGGTGAATGTACCATTGCCAAAGGTGTAAATATAGCCGCGGGGTTCTTTGGATGTTTTGTCGTACATGGAAACAGCAATAAACGCTTTGCCATTACGCTCAAAACTGCGGACAATAAGGGGGTTCATGGTGTTGTTAAACGTCACGGAACCAATTTCTTCCAGCCGTGTATCATTCCAGCGATAGGCGCGCAGAGCTTTTTCGCCCATCAGCACAATTTCCTGCTTGCCGTCGCCGTCCAAATCCACCACTTCCATACCCCAGCTTTCGTACGAAACAGCCTGGCTGCGCAGTTTGTCTGTTTCTGTACTCTGGTAACGCATTTCGGGGTTCAGATACACATCACCCTGGCTTTCGTTTACCACAAAATCCTGATTCAGGGGACGGACGCCGCCTGAAGCGCTTTGGGGAGAACGGGTCACCGCGCGGCCAAACACCTGGCTGTTGATGGAATCCGCCACACTCTGCAAGCCGGAAACAAGGTTGGAAACAGGGCTTTGTGCGCTCTGGCTCCATGTTTTGCCGTCTTTGCCAAGCACGCGCACATCCATGGAGGCTTCTTCCCCCACAACGCTTACAGAACCCCAAACCACAAAGTCTGCCTTTTGGGCATTCAAAATATTTTTTGCTTCATTTTCACTGGTGGGGGCCTTACCTTTCAGCACAGAGTCTTGCCCGGGCGCAGGTTCAAAACTGCCCTGCCACAAAAGACGGGAAGACAGCATGGGGGGAATGGCTTTTTCCAGATACGCAAAACCGCTGGGGCCATTAATTTGGAAAGGCGTAACAATATAGCTGGCCGCCTGCGCTGAGCTTACCATTAAAAAAAAGGTAAAAACCCAGAAAAGCGGACGAAAAAGACGCTGCATGGATATTCCTCCAAGTGTGACAATACAGGCAAACATTCCAAAGGCCCATTCCGCATGGACATTTGTTGACATTATTCTTTAGCTGAGGAAGACTATACACGTTCTTCCCCGCGGGGGCAAGAAGCAAAAAGGAGGAAATTTTGGCCGGAATAAAAAAAGAAGCCCGCGTATTCCGCATGCAGGCCCAAAATCAACAGGCTGTGCTGGCACTGTTAGAGGCCCAGGGATACACATTTACAACAGAAGCCATGCCAGGCAACACCCATGTTTTCCGCCTGACAGCAGAACCAAAGCCTTTGGGGTCTTCCCTTGCAGCGTTTTTTGGGCTTATTTACATACAGGATAAATCTTCCATGCTACCGCCCCTTGCGCTTAATCCGCCAAAAGGGGAAAGAGTGCTGGATATGGCGGCAAGCCCGGGTTCTAAAACAAGCCAGCTTGCGGGTTTGGTGGGGCAAAGCGGCCTTGTGATAGGCAATGAGCCTAATCCCTCCCGCCTGACAACCCTGCGGCGTAATATGCAGGTGATGGGCCTGGGGCAGGTTATCACCACCTGTTACCCTGCGGAAAATTTGCCTTTGGCAGAACAAAGCCTGCCGTATATTCTTTTAGATCCCCCCTGTTCCGGCTGGGGCACTGTGGAAAAAAATCCCAAAGTTCTGGATATGTGGCAGGGAGACAAAACCATGCCACTGGTACGTTTGCAGGCCGCGCTTTTGGATAAGGCGTGGGAATTACTGATACCGGGCGGGGAAATGGTGTATTCCACCTGCACCACCAACCCGGAAGAAAATGAAAAACAGGTGGAGCGTTTTTTAGCCCAAAAACCCAATATGGAACTTGTGCCCCTGCCTCCTCTGGAAGGCTTTTCCACAGCCACGCAGGAGGAAAGCCGGCATGGACTCTGGCGTATTAACACCGCGGAAGGCGAAAGCCAGGGGTTTTTTGTCGCAAAACTGCGCAAAAAAAACACCGCCTCCCCGCAGGCCTTGCCCCCGGGAAATACCCCAGCAGATTTTCCCGTACTGGCAGAAAGCGCCATCCACGCAGAAGGTTTGGATTTTTCCTGTTTTACGGGCGCGCAGACAGGGCTTTTTGGGGGCAACATGCACCTTGTGCCTCAACAAGCGCGTTTTCTTCCCCCCGGCCTTCGCTGGCAGGGATTGTTTGTAGGCAAGGTTTCCAGCCGTCAGGAACCCCAATTTTCACCGCGTGTGGCTGCGTTTGCCAAACAAAACCCTTTGCCTGCGCTTAAGCTGGAAGACAAGGCGGGCACTGCCCTGCTGGAAAAACTTATCCAGGGGCAAAGCCTGACACTGGAAAACCCGCACAACAGCCACCATGCGCTGCTTTACTGGCAGGATATACCACTGGGCCGCCTGCGCCTTAAACAAAACCGCGCGTTTTGGACAGAACGTTGAGCATACCCGGAAATTATTGCAACAGGTTGCGGTAATTTTCTAAACACACAACATACAGGTTAAACAGGAGGAACACTTTTTAGAATATTTTGCGTTATTAACAGAAACTCTCTTACACCAGACTTGCTTCTCCCTCTGTCTCACTGTATACTTGCAAGAACACAGTGGCTGCATGGCAGCCACCGAGGTTGTTGACAAAGTCAGCAACCTGCCGGCAGAGGGAATAGGCACGGCTTTGCCGTGCCGTAAAATGACCGAATGCCGTGCCTTTCCGCCCAGCAAGCAAAGCGCGATGGTGGGCGGCGCAAACCCCAGAGGGGTTTGTCATTAGTCTGAAGTGGCTGCCGCAGCCACCCACGAAGGAAACACCATGTCCCCCCTGCCACAGGTAGCCTTGCTTACGGATTCTCTCGGAATGCCTCGTGAAAAAAAAATTGGTGATATACCCGTTGCCTTTACGTACCCTGTTCTTACGGCAGAAAAACTGGCTGGAAAAGCAGAAGTTTTTCTTTACGCAGAAAGGGCCCGCACTATGGATAAAGCGGCACAAGTTGCAAAAACCCTGACAAATTTTTCCGTATTATTTTTGCATATTGGCGTGGTGGATTGTTATCCGCGCGTTTTTTGCAAAAAAGATCATGATATTTTTGGGCAAATAAGTTCTCCCCTCCGTGAAGAATTACAAACCTTTGTGCGGGAAAACAAAACCAGCCTCATGCAACGCCTGGGAAATATTGTCTACACACCATTAATTGTTTTTGAAGAAAACCTGCGTGCCATTTTACAGCACGCAAAAACAAATAACACAGCAGTAATAGTGGCAAATATTGTGGATGCAGAGCCGCGAACACCTTTTTTGATTGAAAATATAAACACCTATAACAATGTCATACACACCCTTGTAGCGGAATTTGACCAAACGCTTTTTGACGCACGTTCCATAGCCCTGCAACATGGCGGTTATAAAGAAATGCTGCTGGAGGATAACCATCACCTCAGTGTTTTTGGCAACAGAATATTTGCACACTATCTCACAGAAACTCTGTTCCATACTTTGGAGGTATAGGTATGTCTTTGGAAGAAAACAGGAAAAAATTCCAGCAAAACGCGCTTTATGTTCCCCAGCCACCTTTTCCACCCCGTATTCTTATTGAGGCATCCAATGCCTGCAACCATGCCTGTGTATTTTGCGCCCATGAGCAAATGCAACGTAAACCCGTGCATATTGATGTGGATTTTGCCCGACAGTTATTGGAAAATGCCTACGCACTTGGCGCGCGTGAGTGTTCATTCCATGGCGGCGGGGAAGCATTTTTACACCAGCGCCTTGCGGATATTGTGGGCATTGCCAAAAAAACAGGCTACACATTTATTTACCTTACCACCAATGGCACTGCCTGCTCATGGGAGCGGATGGAAGAAGTTTTGGAGGCTGGCCTTGATTCTTTGAAGTTTTCCATCAATGCCGGCACACCGGAAGACTACAAAAAAGTCCATGGTAAAGACGATTTTGATAAAGTGTATACCATGGTGCAGCAGGTACATACATGGCGGCAAAGCCAAAATAAAAAATTCCCCCTTTATATTTCGTCTATTGTATACGCGGGCAATGCAAAAAACATACGCCAGCTTTCTTCTCTTTATAGTGCTCTTGTGGATGAAATTGCCTATATTGATGCGTATTGGCATGGCTGTAAAACAGCAGTGCCACGGGAAGAGCTTTTGCCACACCCAAGAAAAAATATCTGCACAGAACCATTTGGGCGTATAACCGTTGGCTCGGATGGCATGGCGCGTGTGTGCTGCAGCGATGGAGAAAATTTTTCTGCCCTTGCAGATGCCAAAACAACAACCTTGCAAGATATATGGCAAAGCCCATTGTTTAATCGTATACGCCAGGCAATTTTGGAAAATTCCTTGCCGGAAAATACCCTGTGTTACAATTGCCTGCACTATGCAGATACTCCACTGCGGCCTTTTGCGGAAATGTTGAACTGAACATCCACCTACTTGCAGCCACCCCATACTTTTGTGCTGGAAAATGCCTGCCTTTGCCCTTGCTATTCCTCCTTAAAGTGCCTATATTATGCCCCAGCAAGGAGGCCATTATGGGCGAAATAATCATGACAATAGAGCTGGAACCTTCCAGGGTGCGCAAAACCCAGCCCCGGGCAGTGCAAAAACACAAAAATAAAAAACTCTATTCCCGCAAAAACAAACACAAAACCAACAACACCCTCTACACCGAACTGCCCGGCAAAAACCGGGCAGTTTTGTTTAACAGCCCGTTTTGCTTGTTTGTTTATCCTGTGTAAAAAACACCCTTATGATTGTTTTTCCCCTTGGCTTGACATTCCGCCACCCATCAGTACAATACGCCTATCCTCCTGAAAGGAAATATTCCCATGGAAATACATATCCTTGAAGAACTTGGGGCTCTTTTTGGCCTCTCTATTCTTGTGGTACTTATCTGCCACAGGTTCAAAATACCTTCGATTGTGGGTTTTCTTCTCACAGGCACTATTTGCGGCCCTTCTGCGCTTGGTTTTGTCACCAGTATGGAAGCGGTTGATATTATGGCAGAAGTGGGTGTGGTACTTTTGCTTTTTACTATTGGCATGGAACTTTCCCCCAAGGAACTGCTCCGCCTGAAAAAACCATTGCTTATTGGCGGCGGCGGGCAGGTTTTTTTGACTGTTGGCATTATTACCCTGCTCGCTTTTTCTTTTGTTGGCTTATCCCACGCGCTGGTCTTAGGATGCCTTGTCGCCCTTTCTTCCACCGCTATTGTGCTTAGCCTGTTGCAGCAAAAAGCGCAGATGGAGTCCCCGCAGGGCCGTATATGCCTGGCTATTCTGATTTTTCAGGATTTGGTCATTGTGCCCATGATGCTGCTTTTTCCCTTACTTTCCGGCACACTGGAAATAGATTACACCCACGCCATAGCCCTTGTGGGGAAAAGTGCGGCTGTGCTGGGTGGGGTTTTTCTTATAGGCAAACTTGTTTTGCCCCGTCTTATGCTCAGTGTTGTGCGTACCCGCAGCCGCGAACTTATGCTGATGACAACCCTTGGCATATGCCTGGCTGTTGCGCTTGCCACCTCATACATTGGCCTTTCCCTTTCTCTGGGGGCCTTTTTGGCGGGGCTTTTGCTGGCAGAATCGGAATACAGCCTGAATGTTATGGAAAACGTCATGCCTTTTAAAGACGTTTTTACCAGCATTTTTTTTGTTTCTGTAGGCATGTTGCTTGATATGGAATTTTTTCTTGCCAATGCCGGTTTTATTTGCCTGCTGGCCTGTTTTATTATTCTGATAAAAATCATGCTGATTGTGCCTGTTGTGCGTGTTATGCAGTATTCCCTGCGCACTGCTATTCTTACAGCGTTCAGCCTTGCCCAGATAGGCGAATTTTCCTTTGTGCTTGCCAAAAGCGCCCTCAGCCTTGACCTTTTGAGTACAGCCTCCTACCAGACTTTTCTGGCGGCCAGCATCCTCACCATGACCCTCACCCCTGTGTTTATGTCCATTGCCCCCTCCGTCGCCTCCCTTTTTGCCAAAAAAGACAGAACAGGGGGCGTTTTACCACTGGAAACAGCAGAAAATGACGGAGAAGACTGCCAGGAAGAAGTTTGCCTCTCCAACCACCTTATTATCATAGGTTTTGGTATTGGCGGAAAAAGTCTGGCGTATGTAGCCAAAGAATCCGGCATCCCGTATGTTATTTCCGAAATGAACCCAGACACTGTGGCCCGCTACCGCGACACAGAGCCTATTATCCACGGCGATGCCAGCTACCCGCTTGTGCTGGAAAAACTGGGGGTTGCCAATGCGCGTACCCTTGCTATTCTGGTTTCTGACCCCACAGGCACACGCGCCATTATAGCCAATGCCCGCAAGCTTTCGCCCACCTTGCATATTGTGGTGCGCACACGCTTTTTTGGCGAAGTGGGGCCGCTTATTAAACTGGGCGCGAATGACGTTGTTTCTGAGGAATTTGAAACATCCATCGAAGTGTTTGCCAAAGTGCTGCAGCATTACCTTATACCAGAGCAGACCATACTCCAGCATATCCAGAGAATACGGGCAGAAAACTATGGCATGGTGCGCCAGCTTGATATGGACAAACACAACCTGGATGATCTTGGCCATACCCTGCCTGCCATACAGGTTGTGGCATACGCCGTAGAGGCGGACTCCGACATTATAGGCCAGACCCTTGCAGAATGTGGCCTGCGTAAAATATACGGTGTTAATGTGGCGGCACTCAGGCGCGGCGCTGAAACGCATATTAATATTGACCCTGCTACTACGCTGGCAGAAGGTGATGTAGCGTATATCATAGGGGAGAAAGCGGCCCTGCTTGAAGCGGGGCTGCCATTCAGAGCAAAAAATAACGCTTGAAAAAAGCCTGTGACTGGGCCATACTCAGGCCACACATCCCCATGTATTTGACCCAGCAGGAAATGTTATGCCCTTCTTTTTTTCCCCCAGCCATATTCCCGGTATGGCGCGTATGCCCCATATACGCGCAACTCTTATGCCTGCACTCCTGCTTGCCACATTGCCGCTTGCTTCCTGCGCCACAACAGACAAGACCAAACTTGTGGATCTGGAACAGCGTGTGGCTGTGCTGGAAGCAGAAAGCGGCGAAATTAAACGGGAAGTGGTCAACGCCCATTTAGGTGTGCAAAACCTGGACACCCGTGTGGAATTTCTGGAACGGGAAACCGCAAAAAACGGGGTTGTTATCCCCTTTGTGCCTAAAAGAAGCATTACACCAGAAGGTATGGCCGCCGTACAGGAAGGGAACAGCACCCCATACAGCCCCACTTCAACACCTGCTGCGGTTAATCCATCCAACCCCATACAAAACCAGACGCCCCAAAATCAGGCATCTGCTCCCGCCACAGGCACTTCTGTTTCTGCTGCAGTGCCTTCTTCCGCCTCAAATAATGCCCTTCCCTATTCCCCCAGTACTGGCAACAGTGAAACAACTGTGCCTGCCGTGTCTGGCAATGCACTTGGCAATAGACTTGGCAATACACTTGGCAGCCCACCTGCAAACCCGGCAGGCCCACAGACTTTATTGCCTGCTTCCGCCTCGGCTTCCACCCCTGCGCCTGTTGCCGTATCGCAGGGAACACCCGCACCCTCCTCTGGGCCTCAGCCCTTGTTTACGCCCAATGTTGTCTCGCCTGCCAGTCCAACTGGCCCAACTGGGCCAACTGGGTCGACAGGCTCAATGGGTTCAATGGGCTCAATGGGACAGCCAGAGGCTCAGCCGCCTGCCCAGCCTGCGCCCCCCACACAACAACCTACGGCACAACCTGCCGCGCAAGCGACTACGCAAGCCACTGCGCAAGCCACGCCACAGCCTGCCCCCACCAATCCGGAGCAAAAAGCCTATGACATGGGCTTGCAGCTTTACCGCACAGGCCGTTTTGCAGAAGCAGAAGCGGCGTTTACCGCTTTTATGCAGGCATACCCCCAAAGTCGCCTTGTGCCTAATGCCCTGTACTGGAAAGGGGAAACCCACTATGCCCGCAAGCAGTACACAGACGCCATATTTGCCTTTAAAGACGTGCAAACCCGTTACCCGCGTGATAACAAGACCCCGGATTCCCTTTTAAAAACGGCCATGGCCTACCAAAAACTGGGCGATACCGGCAATGCCTCCCTGCACCTTTCTGTTTTGTTTGAAGACTGGCCCAAGTCCGAGGCTACCCAACGCGCCCGGCAAATGGGCCTGAAACCCTGAGGCCCGTATGCCCCAGTCCTCTTCTGCCCCTGTATCCGCTTTGGATATTTTGGATGAAACACAAAAAGCCGAATTTTGGGCTTGTCTTGCTTTACGCCATGCGCGTGGTATTGGCGCGCGTACAGCCAGCAAACTTATACACCACTTTGGCAGTGCCTATGCCGCCGTACTAAATCCACGCCAATGGGCTGAAGCGGAGCTTGGCCACAAAGCCGCGGCTATTATGGAACAAGGCTGGAGGGAAAGAGCCATGCCTGAATGGGAGGCAGCCCACCACCTTGACGCCCGCATTATCCTGTATACAGACCCCGCCTACCCCGCTTTTTTGCGTGAATTGCCGGATGCTCCCCTTTTGCTTTACGCACGGGGGGATATTTCTCTGCTTTCCCAAGCCTGTATTGCTATTGTAGGCACACGCCACGCAACACAGGAAGGGAACAAGGTTGCCTGCCGTATGGGGGCAGACTTTGCCCACGCGGGCCTTACTGTTGTTTCTGGCATGGCCCGCGGCATTGATGCAGAAGCCCACAAAGGCGCCCTTACAGGAATTGGCAGCTCCATCGCGGTGCTGGGGTGCGGGGTTGATGTTATTTACCCACCGGAACATGCGGCTTTGTACAATGAACTTGCGTCCAAAGGCCTGCTTGTCAGTGAATTTGCACCCCATACAGCCCCGCAGCCTTCCCTTTTTCCTATACGCAACCGTATTATCAGCGGCCTTTCTTTGGGTGTGGTGATTGTGGAAGCCGCCTTAAAAAGCGGTTCACTTATCACCGCGCGTGCAGCTTTGGAACAAAACCGCACTGTTTACGCTGTGCCGGGCGCAGCGACCAGCCCTTTGTCTTCCGGCTGCCGCCACCTTGTACGTCAGGGAGCCAAGGTTGCTTTTAGTGCGGCGGATATTGTGGAAGACCTTTTTCCCCAGCTCCAGGCTGTGCTGGCAAGTGATTACGCTGACCAGACGACAGACCCAGAAGCCCCGGAGGCAGATCCTGCGACAGATTTGGCGACTGGCCCTGCGACAGATTTGGCGACTGGCCCAGCGACTGCCCTGACAAATGCCTCGGCTGGCACGCCCGACAAAACGGGCAACGCGGGCAAAACGGGCATAACCCCTTCCTCCCACACCCCTTTTTCTTTGGCCGCCCCCATCGCCGCCCCCCCGCTCTGGGAAAAAAAGGAACGCGAAAAAGCCATGGAGCGTGTCCTTGCGCTTTTCCCAAACTCCAGCCCGCAGGCGGAAGTTGTTTCCATTCTGCTGGAGCATGGTCCGCAAAATGTAGAAATTCTTATTGACCGCCTTGCAGGCGGGGGCAAACAAACAGCGCATCCTGCAGAACCTTCTGTAGAAGCGGGTGATCTTTCCGCTCTGCTTGTTATTCTGGAAACACTGGGGTTTGTGGAACGCATGCCCGCCATGGTATACAGGGCGTGCGTATGACAAAGCCTTCCCGCCGGACTTCTGCCCCCTCCCCCGTGCGCTCTCTCCCCTCCATGCTGCCAAATTTACCGGACTTGCCTTCTCTTTTTATCACCTGGCTGGACTACCAGAAAGGCGCTTCCCCGGCTACCATCAGCGCCTATACCAATGACCTCATCCATGCAGAAGGTTTTTTAAACACCCAAAACCTTTCGCTTGGTAGGCCAGCAGAAATAGAAAAACGCCATATCGCCGCTTTTGTTTCTGCTTTGTATAAGGAGGGTCTTGCCAAATCTTCTTTATCCCGCAAGCTTTCCGCACTGCGCGCCTATTTTCGCTACCTGCTCCAAAACCGCCATATCACGGAAAACCCCATGCTGGGCTTTAAAAACCCCAAGCAGGATATCCATCACCCGCGTTTTCTGAATGTGGACCAGTCCTTTGCGCTTCTTGATACCCCACCCGCGGCAGAAGAAAAAAAATCCGGGCCTCTTATCCTGCGTGATAAAGCCCTGCTGGAGCTTTTGTATGGTTCGGGCCTGCGTATTTCTGAAGCTCTGGCTTTAAATGCCGCGGATATACGCCCGGAGGATGGGGTTATCCGTGTGCTGGGTAAAGGCAATAAACAACGCCTTGCGCCCCTGAGTGATACCTGCGCAGACGCGCTTAACGCCTGGCTTCACGCCCGCACAGATTTTCTTTTTTCCCAACCAACCCCGGCCACCCACCATGAAAAGGCTCTTTTTGTTGGGACACGCGGCAAACGGCTTCAGCGCCGTCAGGCTGCGCGTATACTTGAGGAAGCCGCTGCCCGTGCTGGTATACATTCCCCCCTTTCCCCCCATGACCTGCGCCATTCTTTTGCAACCCATATGCTGGAAGCAGGGGCAGATTTACGCACTGTCCAGGAACTTTTGGGGCATAGCCGTATTTCCACCACACAACGATACACACACCTTGATATTTCCAAACTCACACAAATTTACGACCACGCGCACCCCAAAGGGGAAGAACATGAGGGCTAAGCCACGCCCAAGGAAACAAAAATGGAAACACTTCGTATTGTTTTTATGGGAACCCCGGTATTCGCGCGGGATATAGTGAACACACTGCACAAGGCAGGCCGCAACATTGTGGCGGTTTACAGCCAGCCGGACAAACCAAAGGGGCGGGGCAAAAGCATGTTGCCGCCGCCTGTGAAGGAATGGGCGCTGGAAAATGCCATACCTGTGTATCAACCTGTGAATTTTAAGGGAGAAGAAGCGCGCGAGGAGCTACGGGCTCTGCGCCCGGACGTCTTGGTGGTGGCGGCTTATGGTCTTATTTTGCCGCAGGCTGTGCTGGATATACCACGTTTTGGGGCGTACAATGCCCATGCTTCCTTACTGCCCATGTACCGCGGGGCGGCGCCTATCCAGCGGGCGTTGATGGACGGGCAAAAAATGACAGGCACAACCATTATGAAGATGGAAGCAGGCATGGATACAGGCCCTGTTTTACTCCAGCAGGCTATTTCGCTGACTGGGGAAGAAAACAGCGGGGATTTGTTCCACTTACTGGCAGAACAAGCTGGCAATATGATGCTGGGCGCGCTGAATATGCTGGAAGAAGGGCGCGCGGCTTTTATCCCGCAAAATGGGGAAAAAGCGACATACGCACCCAAGATACGCCAGGCAGAAGAATTTATTCTCTGGGAAAAAAGCGCGCAAGAGCTGCATAATACCATACGGGGCTTAAGCCCTGAACCTGGGGCACGCACCGTATGGAAAGCAGGGGATGAAGAATTACCCGTAAGCATAGGGCACAGCAAAGTGCTGCCGGGGGAAAACACGGGGCAACCAGCGGGGAGCATCGCAGGCTTTGATAAAGCCGAAGGCTGCCTGCTTGTGCAAACAGGGGACGGCCTGCTTGGGGTAACGCACTTAAAGCCGGCAGGCAAGGCTATGATGGCTGCCGCAGATTTTTATAATGGTTATGAAAAAAAGAAAGGCCCGGGGATATTGGTGACACCGGAAAAGGCGGGGGAATAGTGGCAACAGGCATACGCGGGCAGATTTTGTCTATTGCGGAGCAGCTGGGCCCACAATGCCCGCCCCTTCCTGTTATGCTGGAGCATGTGCCAAATAGGCCAGATAAGCCAGATAAGCCAGATAAGGCGGATGCGGCTTTGGCAACCGCCATAATCTATGGCTACGCGCGGCATAATGCCCGCCTCAGGTATGCGTTAAAACCATTTTTGCAAAAGCCGGAAAAATTGCCCCCTGCCCTGTATTTGCTGCTTCAGCTTGCTGTGTATGAAACACTTTTTTTAGAGCGTGTGCCAGAATACGCTACTGTGCATGCCTGGGTGGATGTGGCAAAAAAACGTGCAGGAACACGCATGGCAGGTTTAGCCAATGGGGTTTTGCGGGCACTTGTGCGGGAAAAGGACAATGTGCAAAAACGTGATGCCTCTGTGTGTGAACAGGCGGAAAAAGTAACATCCGCGGAAACATTGGCCCTTTATGCCTCATTACCTGTATGGTTAACGCAGATGTGGCTGGAATTTTATGGGAAAGAGGCCGCGTATTTTTTTTGCAAAAACACGCTTTTTGCGCCGGCTGCCACATACAGGTTAAACCCCAAAGCACCGGGAATATTTGCCGCACAGCATAAAGAAAACATCGAAGAAAATACGGAAATGGCGGAAAAAGCCGGCTGGATTTCCCGTCAGGGTATTAATTCCCAACGACTGGCAGAAATTGCCACAAAAGCCTTTACCCAAGGCCCCGTGTGGGATGCCTGCGCAGGCAGGGGGGGGAAAACACTGGCAATGTTGGAAAATGGGGTGGATGTACGCCTTGTTTCTGACACACACGCGGGCCGCCTTGCGGACTTAAAGGCAAATGCCAGCAGACTGGGCTTGCCAGAGCCGGATATTTTTACAGGCAAAGCGGAAGAAGCGCAGGAAAAAGCAAGACAGATGGGCATACGGCATATTTTGCTGGACGCGCCGTGCAGCGGCCTTGGCACACTGGGGCGTAACCCTGAACTCAGGTTTCGCCTTACGGCTGACCACATGTCACCATTACCGCAACGTGTAGCAGATGCGCAAAAAATCCAGGCAGACCTGCTGGAAGCTTTGTGGCAGGTATTGCCTGCGGGTGGTTCTCTTTTATACAGCACATGCGCGGTGAATCCGCATGAAAATGAGGGGCAGATACAAAAATTCTGCCTTACGCACACAGACTGCCAATGTGTGGAAGAAGGCCTTGTGTATTCCACGGCATTAAAAGAGCAGGGGCATGATATTTTATACCATGCCCTTGCTGTAAAAGGATAAGTATTTAAAACTGGTTACTGGTCTTTATACAGGCGCTCTTCCCAGGAAAGGTCATTTTTTGTGACTTTGTTTTCCATATTTTGGATACGGGAAGCAAGGTTTTCCGCTCTGTCCAAAAGGGAAGCCAGCCGTGCATTATCGGGGTCATCCGATCTGTACGAGGACGTATAGCCGGCGTATCCGTACTGTTTGCGCTGGAATTTTTCATACTGCCCGGCAAACGGGCCTTTGTTTTTTTGTGTGTGCCTGTAGTCGTCTGCAGAATGCCGGGCGTAGGAATCGCTGTAAGGTTCAAGGGGCATAATCCAGCCCGCTACAAAATACAGCACCAGCCCGGGCCATATACCTGTGAAAAAGATGAGCAAAAGGCTCACCAGACGTGTAACGCCCACATCCAGGCCAAAGTATTTGGCAATGCCGGCGCAAACACCCAAAACCTTGCCATCGCGGGATCTGTATATCTTATGGGGATGATCATTCATTGTATTTCTGCCTTTAAGCTAAGGGGACAATCAGTTTTTGCCCTGGATGATAAGGGACTCCAGCACTTCCACACGGTTTTCCAGTTTGTCCATAACCTTGGTCAAATCGTCCAGCATGGTCTGGTCTACTGTAGAGCGCTTCTCAGATAAAAAACCCAACACAAGTTTGACCATAATAACCAGAGAACCAAAAACAATGGCGACTATCGGTATGGCAATGCCCATGGGGAGCCTCTTTTTTTACGTTAATGCGTGATGGCCTTTATGGCCGTTTTTTTGTATTGTGCGGGCAGGGGTGGGCTTTTGTCAAGCCCGGACCAACCCTTCTTTCCCCCTGCCTGCACAAATAGGGTATAAGCAATATCCCCTAATCTTTTTTCTCCAGCTTTTCCCGCAAGGCTGCAAGGCGGGTAGCCACTTCGTCCTCTTTTTCCAGTTCGCGGAAAGAGTGGGCCGGCTGGCTGGTTTTTGTATAGGCAAGGTCGGCCTCATTTTCCATGCGCTCAATGCGCTGTGTCAGGGAATCAAAGCGTTTCATGGCGTCCAGAGAATCCAGCCTGCTGGCTTTTTCGCGTGCAGAGCGGCGCAGTTGGGCCTGGTTGTGACGGCTGGTCAAAAGACGTTGCTTGTCCCGTGTGGTTTGGATACGTTCTTCTAAAAGGTCAATATCTTCGCGGCATTTGCGTATCAGTTCATCATACGCGGCCACTTCTTGTTCCAAATGGGCTATGGTTTCCTTAATTTCCACTGTTTCCAGCACAGCTTCGCGGGCCATATCTTCGCGGTTGGCCTTAAGGGCCAGAAGCGCGCGGTTATCCCAAAGGGCAAGGGCATCCTGGGCTTCAGTCAAATGGCGTCTCACCCCGGCGGATTCTGCCATAGTGGCAGCGCAGCTGGACTTCAGCTCCACAAGGGTTTCTTCCATTTCCCTGAGCATAAGGCGTATAAGTTTTTCCGGGTCTTCGGCACTGTCTAACATACTGCTGATATTGGAAGAAATAATATCGGAAAATCTTGAAAAAATACCCATGGCTTTCTCCTTTGCATGGATGGATGTTTGTTGTATGCCTTTCTTTTAGCAAAAGCCGTGCCAAAAACGGAATATTTACAACACGCTGAATATACACATAAAAATTTCTTTGACATACACGCAAAGAGCATCTATTCTGTGAAAAATTTTTATTATCTGTCAGGAAAAAACACAATATGCAAAAATTTAGCAATACCGCCCTGGGTGCCTCAGAAGCCTTTTTGCTTTTCCAGGAAGAAAACGCCCGTCTGGCCCGGGTGGACAAACCTGTGCTTATATGGGGGGAGCGCGGCACAGGCAAAGAAAACGCGGCCCGTAGCCTGCATTATTTGTCCGAACGCTGGGAAAAACCTTTTGTGCCTATTCTTTGCTCCGCCCTGTCCCCCACCCTTTTGGAAGATGCCCTTTTTGGGCACGAAGCAGGCAGCTTTACAGGCGCAAACAACCGCAGCACAGGCTATATTGAACGCGCCCACGGGGGTACACTTTTTCTGGACGAAGTGGCGGATATTCCCCTCACAACCCAGGAAAAACTCTTGCGTGTGCTGGAATACGGCACATTTGAACGCATTGGCGGGCAAAAAACTCTGGAAGTGGACGTGCGCCTTGTGGCTGCCACCAATAAAAATATACGCCTTCTGGCAGAAAGCGGGCATTTCAGGCCAGACCTTCTGGATCGCCTGCTTTTTGATGTGCTGTATGTGCCGCCCCTTAGAGAACGCGGGGACGACGTGCTGCTTCTTGCCAGCCACTTTGCGCTGGAAATGGCTACAGAAATTGGCCTGACAGATTCCGCCCCAAAAGGCGAAGACAGCCCCATTTTTTCCGAAAAAGCCAAAAAAGAACTGTACACCTATCCCTGGCCCGGCAATATACGGGAATTACGCAATGTGGTAGAACGCACGGTGCATAAAACAGGCTCCCTGTTTATACAAACGCTTATCCTTGACCCTTTCCCGCCGGAACTTCGCCATACCCAAACGCCCACAAACACCCCAGATTTCCCTGGTACCCCAGATTTCCCTGGCACCACGAATTTTGCAAATTCTGCGGACTCTGCCTTAATGGGAAAGCCCACAAACGCAGAGGCTGTTTTTCCCCCCACAACAAACACAAAGCTTCCTGCCCTGCCCGGCCTACCCTGTTTGCCCTGTTTATTTGAAGAATCCGTTGCCAAGTACGAAAAAAATCTGCTGGAAAGCGCCCTTACAGCAGCGCGGTTCAACCAGTCAGAAGCCGCGCGGCTTCTTGGTCTTAAATACAACCAGTGGCGGCATTTGGCGCGCAAGCACGGACTGGAGGGTAATAAAGCCAATCTGCTCTAGGTGTGCAGTCCCATGGTATGGTGCTATGGCACAGAATGGAAGCACTCAGGCAGAAAGCATACGCGGGTGCTCAAAAAACCAGGTGTGTAGTGTTTCCTGTGTGGCCTTATACGCAGGCAGGTACGAGGCCAGCAGAGCGTAAAACTTCTGGCTGTGGTTATGTTCCGTAAGATGGCATAGTTCGTGGTAAATAACATAATCGATGCAGTCTAAAGGCGCGGCCACCAGATTTTGCGCCAGCGTGACAGCTCCATTTACCGCAGCCGATCCAAAACGCCGCTTAAGCGCCCGCACCGTGAGTGTGGGAGGTGTATTC
>CAZJOG010000021.1:0-19846 GCA_964547565.1 uncultured Desulfovibrionaceae bacterium | reverse complement strand
AGTAAAACCACAAACCATATGGGCTATGCTAATCTGAAATGGGTTTTTTAGAGCATTTCCGTTATTAAACCCAAATTGCCCAAGGCTGGTGTAACAGGGGGATTGTGAAAGTCTTTTCTTTCTTGCTAAATTCTCCGGTTCTGCTATACATTTTCCATGCAAAGTTCCAATTTTCGTACTATACTGGGTGCATTGTATGTATGCAACATGCTGGTGCCTGTGCTTATGTCAGGGTTTACGCCTGTTTTGCCTCTTATAGGGGCGGATTTGGCGGCAAGTGCTGTGCAGCTTTCTTTTGTGATGGTGGTGTACGCATACGCCCAGGTTATTTTTAACCTTCTTGGCGGGCGTTTTGGTGATTTATGGGGACGCAAGCGCATACTTATGGTGGGTGTGGGCTTGTTTGGGCTTTGCTCTTTTGCTATTGGATTTGTGCAAGACATGGCCTTTTTGCTGGTTTTGCGCTTTTGCCAAGGCACGGCAGGGGCGCTGATTTCCAGTTGTTCTTCTGCTATTGCGTATAGCCTTGCGCCTGCGGATATACGCGGCAGGGTGATGGGGTTGATGAATTCCTCCATTTATCTGGGGCTTTCCATAGGGCCACTGGTGGGTGGGGCTATTGCGACATTTTTAAACTGGCGCTGGTTATTTTGGATTATTATTGTGCCTGCCGGTATCGTGTTTTTTCTGCTTTCCCATAATATCCATCAGGAGTGGCGGGAATCTAAGGGGGAAAAGCTGGATATACCGGGTGGTTTGCTTATGGCGGCTGCTTTTGGTGCAATTGCGCTTGGGGCTGGGCTTTTGGAGTATGTGGAAGGCCCGTTGAGTTATGGCCTTATGGCTATGGGTTTGGCTCTTTTTTTGGTTTTTTTGTGGCAGGAACACAGGACAAAGTTTCCCCTTATGGAACTGGGTATGTTCCGCACCGTAAAAGGTTTTGCGGTGGGCCTTGTGGCTATGCTTATTAACTATGGCTCTACTATGGGGATAGTGTTTTTTCTTTCCCTGTATCTTTTGACTGTGCGGGGTTTAAACCCGTTGACTGCTGGTCTTTTTATTATGGTGCAAAGCCTTGTGCAGGTGTTTTTATCCCCTATGGGTGGCCGGCTGGCGGATAAATACGGGGCGGATCAGGTGGCGGCTTTGGGCACAACATTTTGCGCATTGGGTATACTGGGCATGGCGTTTCTGGACACTTCCACCCCCTTGCTTTTTATGACATTATGCCAGGTTCTGGTGGGTACAGGCATTGGTTTTTTCAGTGCGCCCAATACTATTTCCACATTACGTTTTGTAGATTCCAGACATTTGGCTGTTGCCACGGGCCTTTTAGGCAGTATGCGTACTCTGGGTATGCTTTTAAGCCAGGTGATGATTTCTGTGGTGTTGGGATTTTTTATGGGCAAGGACACTCTTGGGCCGCAGAATACAGGCCCCTTTCTGCTTTCCATGCACACGGGCTTTTTATTGTTTGCGGGCCTGAATGTACTGGGTATATGCCTGGGCCTTGGCAGATTAAGATACGCAAAAAAGCATGGGGAGTGTTAATCCATCCGGTTTATCTTGACGTTTTGAACAACAGGTGCTGATCTATGCAAATAGCAACCATTGTGCGTGAAGTAAAAGCCGTGCTGCATCCATCTGCTTGTTCTGCAGATGCAGTGCCAGAATGCCTGCAACAGTTTTACAATATTTTGCAAAGAGAAATTGGCATATCTGAACTAAGTTTTAATATGCGTGGTTCCCGGAGTGGCCTTATTAATAAATGGCGTGTGAATGAAACAGGCTATTCCATGGTAACAATACCTGTGTTACGTATTCTGCAAAGAGACAGCTCCTACATAACAGCTTCACAGACAATCTGGGTTATAAACAGCTTGCAGGATACCCTGCCGGAATGGGTTGTGCCTTTGCTTGATACAGCAAACTTTATGCCAACACTCATGATGGCCCTGAACACCCCAGAAACACATTATGGGCTTTTTGTTTTTATCAAAAATGGGGAATTTGGCGAAAACGATAAAAAACTGGCCCTTGCGCTTAAAGAAGACTGTTTGGCTTTTGCCGAGGTGCTCCGGCATTATACCCCTCCCACCCAACCTGGTATGGGTAAACTTGTGCCGCCGCTTGAGGAACAAATAGGGGGAAAACTGATTGGCATAACCAAGGGCTTGCAAAAGGTGTTCAATAGGGTGCATTTTGTGGCCTCTACCAACAGCCCTGTGCTGTTGCGGGGGGAAACAGGCACAGGTAAGGAAGTTATCGCAAAAACTATCCATAATCTTTCCACACGTAAAAAACAGCCTTTTATTGCGGTAAACTGTGGCGCTATACCAGAGAGCCTCTTGGATTCCGAACTTTTTGGCCATGAAAAAGGGGCATTTACCAACGCTGTTTCCCAGCATTTGGGGTATTTTGAGCAGGCAAACGGGGGCACCATTCTGCTGGATGAAATAGGGGAGCTTCCCCCTTCCGCGCAAACGCGGCTTTTACGGATTCTTCAGGAAAAAAAGTTGCAGCGAGTGGGGGGCAGTAAAACCATTTCTGTGGATATTCGTGTACTTGCGGCTACCCATAGGGATTTATTATCCATGACCCAGGAAGGCACATTCCGCGAGGATTTGTATTATCGCCTGCGGGTTGTGGAAATTACTATCCCGCCCCTCAGGGAGCGCAGGGAAGATATTGTGGACCTTCTGGAGTTTTTTTTAGAAAAACACGCGCGCGCTATGGGCATTTCTGCAGATTTACGGATTGACCCGCAGGAATTACCTTTTCTTTTAGAATATTCCTGGCCCGGTAATGTGCGGGAACTGGAAAATGCCGTGGAACATGCGCTGGTTTTTTCTGACAATGGAACCCTGCATTTTGAGGAAATTTTGCCGGGTTTTAATTTGCAGAAAGATGTGGAAAAAACCCCGGAACATGATCTTTTGTTGGATACTGTTACCCGCCGGCATATAGAATATGTGTTGCAAAGCACAAAAGGCAGGGTACAGGGCCCAAAGGGGGCCGCCCATATTTTGGGTTGTCATCCCAACACCCTGCGTAAAAAAATGCAAAAGCTTGGCATACGGTATGCGTCTATAAGGGAAGAATATAAGGCACAAGCTTTCCAGCAAAGGGCATACCAGGAAACAGCAAAAGATTTTGTGTGATTTTGCCTTTATTTTTCGCGCATTATTTACTTGTAGAGCTGCTTGGACAGGGTGTTTTCTACACTATGGCGTATTTTTTGTACGTTTTGTCTACAGGCAGGCGATTGTAGGTATTCGCAAGGAATACAAATTTCTACTCTATAGTATGGCATTATTTTTGTTTATACGCTTTGGCGTATTTTATAATAGATTTTGCGGTTTTATAATTTAATAAATATATCTATTATAAATGGATATAAAAAGTGGCACTGGATTTGCAACTAAAAGAGTATCCGAATCAGCCCTGCATGGCGAGGGAAAAGGTATAGCGACAGAAAGCGCGTGTGTAATTCTGGAATACCTTGGCCCTGGTACCCACTCTGGTATGCAGATAAACCTTTGTTGGGTATTTGCTATAACAAAGAAAAACAACATACACAGCCAGGCCTGATTTTTCGGAAGGAAAAAGAGTGTTCAATGACGCTGCGTATCCCATCCAAACAAGGTTAATGGAAGTTGCCACATACGATGGTGAGGATCAATGGATATGCACACCCGGTGCTCAAGCAAAAGTGCCAAAAAAGGATGAGTTGTAAAACGGTAAAACGGCAAAACTCAGCAACACAATTGAAAAGCATCCGGGTGTTGCAGGGCATTTCTGAAAACCTTAACGGATAGTATGGGCTTGTTGCACACTTTGCTATTTGTTTCCTACACATACGGCATACCTATGGCGTTTCCCTGCTGCGTATATTCCCTGTTGTAACTTGCTGTCGTATTTCTTCCTTTGCCGGGTATTTTTCCCTTAAAAAAGTAACCTGGTATAAAAATAACCGGAGTATGGTACCTTTTCCATGCTCCGGTCTTTATGTATGGGCTATGGGAGCAGGCGCGTTACATAAACACACCGTGTTCAATAAGTATTTTTACGCCTATTCCCAAAAGAACAAGACCACCCGCCAGTTCTGCGTATTTGCCCACAAGCTTTGCCTTGGCCAGGGTTTTACCCAAATACAGGCCAAAAAGCGTAAGTATGGCGCAGATAATACCTATACAGACAGCGGGAAACCATACAGAAACGCCCAAAATAGAGAAGGAAAGACCAACCGCCAGGGCGTCTATACTTGTGGCAATAGAAAGCAGGTACAGGGAAAGCCCGCGTGTGGGATCGCCTGTTTTTTTCTCTTCCTCGTCGTGTTTACCCAAGGATTCCTTAACCATGTTGAGGCCAATATACGCCAGCAACACAAAAGCCACCCAGTGATCCCAGTTTTCTATCCAGCTTTTGATGGAAAGACCTAATGCCCAGCCAAGCACCGGCATCATAAACTGGAAAAAGCCAAAATGCGAGGCCAGGCGGAAAGCCTGGCCCTTGGTAACCTGCCTGAGCTTAATGGCCATTGCCACAGAAACGGCAAATGCATCCATAGCCAGTGCGGTTGAAAGTAAAAGTATTTCTATAATTCCCATTTGTTTGTCCCTATACGGGGTGCTTTAAAAAGTCAAGCAGGGAGGGAAAAACAAAAATTATGCAGTCTTTCCACGTATTCCCGTACTCTGCTGCGACAAATCCACAGGTTTGCCCACAACAAGTTTGGCTTTGGATTTTTTGCGGGCTTCCAGCAGAAAAAACAAAGCAGGTTTCTCCATACAACTGTGTACAAAACGTATAGCCACAGGTTGCAGTTTGGCATTTTGGGCATGATGCAGAGCTTCTGGCAGGCAGGAAGGATGCAGAATAGAAAAAAATGCCCCTTGTTCTTTTAATAAACCGGCGGCTGCCGTAAAAAAGAGCGGCAATGTTTCCGCATTGCCAAAAAGAGCCGTGCGCCTTGCGGGAGAAGGCGGCAAACGGCCTGTGCCTTCCTGGAACCAGGGTGGATTAGCGGTGACTATATCAAAAAGCGGCAGGGTATCTGTTTGTTGTTTGTTTGCCTTTGTTTGTGTGTATGGTTCTGCGGGTATATGCCCGGCTTGGGGCATATTTTTTTTCTCCAGAGGCGTCTTATACCACTTTTCCGCATACAGCCTGCGGGTTGCAAGCAGGGTATTTTTTTCGCCAATATCCCCGCACACAAAAAAACTCTGTTTTTCTGCCGCCTGTAGGTTTGTTATGTTTGGTATGTGCTGGGGGTTCTCCTCTGTTTGTTCTGGCAAAAAAAGACACTGGGCATTGTGTACGGCTGCGTCAAAAAGTGCCTTTTCTTTTTCAATGCCGCAAACAAATAATGCGTGTTGCTTTTTTTCTAATGCCGCGTACTGCAAAAGTGTCAGGGGGATAATGCCGCAGCCTGTGCCCAAGTCAGCCAAAAATATATTCTTACCCTTTGTTATAACTGGTTTTATAGATTCCCAGGCAAAGCTTGCCAGTAAAAGGGCGTCTGTGCTAAAACGGTAACTGTCGGGTGGCTGATAAAAGCCGCTTGAAAGTGACATAGTCTGTTTCCTGATGTTGGATAACGTAGGCAGCGGCGCTGCATGTTGTGTATACGCCATAAATGGTTTTTGTGAAAGGGGGGGGCATGGCGCACCAGTATAATAATTCTATGTACGCGCGGTTAACGGACCGCTTAAACAAGCTTCCGCAGGGCGCCCCTTTGTCGGATTCTCTTTTCCAGATTTTACGGATACTGGTGAGTGAGCAGGAAGCGGGGCTTATTGCCCAGTTACCTATCCGCCCATTTACTGTAGAAACAGCGGCACGCATATGGAAATGCCCGGAAGTTGAGGCACAAAAAACTCTGGAAGCCCTTGCAGGCCGTGCTATGTTGCTGGATTTAGAGTACACGGGCAAGCAGACATATTGTTTGCCGCCTCCCATGGCGGGTTTTTTTGAGTTTGCGCTTATGCGTGTACGGGACGACATAGACCAGAAAGCCCTTTCTGAGTTGTTTTATCAGTATTTGGATGTAGAAGAGGACTTTATTAAAGCGCTTTTTGTAGAAAATGGTACGCCCATGGGCCGCATTTATGCACAGGAAAAAGCGCTGGAAACGGAACAAAACCCCAATATTTTGCATGTATTAGATTATGACAGGGCAAGCCACATTATAAAAAGCGCGCACCACCATGCTGTTGGCATGTGTTATTGCCGCCACAAGATGGAGCATTTGGGAACACCGTGTGACAAACCCATGGATATATGCCTGACATTAAATTCCTCCGCATACTCACTTGCCAAGC
The DNA here is from genome assembly GCA_964547565.1 of uncultured Desulfovibrionaceae bacterium. Classification (GTDB taxonomy): domain Bacteria; phylum Desulfobacterota; class Desulfovibrionia; order Desulfovibrionales; family Desulfovibrionaceae; genus CAZPTC01. Next base: position 13,523 of record CAZJOG010000021.1, on the reverse strand, counting down.
ATGGCCATGCCCGTGCCATAGACGCGGCGGAGGCTTTGGATTTGCTGGCTCTGGCGCAAGAGAATAACCTTGTGCAGTTTGGGGAAAACACCCGCGAAGGAGTGAATTTTATTTGCAACTGTTGCGGCTGTTGCTGTGAGGCGTTAAACGCTATTAAACGCTTTGCCATAGCACGCACCATACATTCCAATTATATTGCGGATGTGAACAACAGATGCAAAGGTTGCGGGGCGTGTGTAAAAGTATGCCCTCTGGATGCGCTTTCTCTTAAAGAAAAGGCCGATCATACAAAAGTGGCTGTATTGGATGAAACAAAGTGCATTGGTTGCGGTGTGTGTCACAGGGCCTGTAAATTCAGCGCCCTGCATATGCAGGACAGGCCGGAGCGGAGTATCACCCCGTATGATACCACCCACAGGCTTGTTGTAACAGCCGCGGAGCGTGGCACTTTGCGTGACCTTTTGGAAGATAATGCCGCACCGGAAAACCATCGTATTATGGGCGCCGTGGTGGATGCCCTTGTAAAAGCCCCCGGCCCTGTGCGTGATTTTGCCGTGAAACAGCTTAAATCCCGCTATCTGGAAAAAATTATCGCCAACATGGGCGAATAAACAGAGTGATTTATGGATATTTCCCATACAGACTTTTTTTTTGCGGATTTACACATCCATTCCCGTTTTTCCCTGGCCACCAGCCCACGCCTCAGCCTGCCGCTTTTGCGAGGCTGGGCAGCCCAAAAAGGCTTGGCTGTGCTTGGCACAGGGGATTTTACCCACCCTGTTTGGCGTGCGGAAATGGAAAAAGAACTGCAACCATTTGAAGACACCGGGCTTTTTTCTCTTAAAACCCCGTTGCCTGTTGAAAAAATCCCGGCTCTGGCCCGCCATACTCCCCCCTGCCCAGAGCCCCTGTTTATGTTGCAGGCAGAAGTAAGCTCCATTTACAAAGAAGGCGGCAAAACCCGCAAAGTCCACAACCTGCTTTACGCGCCGGACTTTGCCACAGCCAGTGCCATAAGCGCCCGCCTGGAAGCCTGGGGTAAACTGGCCTCAGACGGTCGCCCCATACTCAAACTTTCCTGCCGCGACCTTATGGAGCTTGTGAAAGAAGTTTCCCCCCACGCCTACCTTATCCCCGCCCATATCTGGACACCATGGTTTTCTGTTTTTGGCTCAAAATCGGGGTACGACAGTCTGGAAGAAGTTTTTGGCAACATGCGCCCCTATGTGTTTGCCCTGGAAACCGGCCTCTCTTCCGACCCAACCATGAACCGCCGCTTCCATAATCTGGATACCTGCCGTCTTGTCTCTAATTCCGACGCCCACTCCTGCGAAACCCTGGCCCGCGAAGCCACTGTTTTTGCCGGCTTGCCTTCCTACCACGGTATTTTTACCGCCCTTCAGCAGCCCCCCTCCCTCCCTTTTGAAGAGGATAGCTCCCGCACCCGCCATTGGGGCACCGTGGAATTTTTCCCGCAGGAAGGCAAATACTACCACGACGGCCACCGCGCCTGCGATGTAAACTTTAGCCCGGCCGAAAGTATGGTCCATGGCAATACCTGCCCTGCCTGCGGTAAACCCCTGACCCTTGGCGTTTTACACCGTGTGGAAGAGCTTGCCGCCCGTTCCCCACACCCCGGACCAAGCCTCACAGAAAATGTGCTCTCCCTTGTGCCCCTTATACAAATTTTGGCAGAAACCCTGCACACCCGCCCACAAAATAAAAAAACACAGGTGGTTTACAAAAACCTGACAAGCGCCCTGGGCCCGGAGCTGGATATTCTGACCCATATCCCGCTGGAACATATTGCCGCCGTTATGCCGGAAACAGCATGGCGCATACACCACATGCGCACAGGCCGCCTGCGCCTTATACCCGGCTACGACGGGGAATACGGGAAGGTTTTTTGGGAAAAAGGGGAGTGATTGGGAAAAACGCTGGGGAGAAGAGTTTTTTTTGGGGGGGATAATCCCCCCCAAACCCCCTTATAACCGCGAGGATGCCGCGAGAGTGCCGCTTGCGTGTTGCTGCGCAACATCGCTTCGCGGCACCCTCGCGGCATCCTCGCGGAATAAAGGGATTTGAGAAGTGAGAGTTTTCTTGTCCGCAGGTTATGGGGTGTATTTCTGCACCTTCCGGATCATACCCGCCACGATGTTTTTTATCTCCTTGTCTTCTGCGTGGGTTGCATCCAGAAAAACAGGCGCACCCTGTATTTTTTCCGGCAAACCTTTTTCACCAAAACGTACACGGAGATTCCCCACAAACTGCATGCCCTCCATAGCTGTGACAATAAGCACAGGCTTACCTTCCGCTGTGCTGACATATGTGGGGTAGGGGCCCTTGGGTTCATACGCGCCCATGGTTTGCGAGGCAAGGAATGTGTGGCTATGCCCCCCCACAATAATTGCGGTATTTTCCTGATTTTGCGCCAGATGGATGTCTGCCGGGTAGCCTGTATGGGTGAGCAGGATAAGCGTATCGTAGGCGGCGTTGTTATTTGCAAGCAACGCCATGGCCTGCTTTAACCCGTCTTCCGGGCTATGGAATACCATATCCTTGCACGGGGAGGAGGAAGTAACGGTTTCTGGCGTGGTAAGGCCCACAATAGCGTATACCCTGCCCGCTTTTTCTACAAGGGTGTAAGGTTTAATGCGCCCTTTAAGCGCGCAGCTTTCCCCGGGTTGTATGTTAGCGGCAAGTGTGGGGATACCGGCTTTGTCCATAGCCTCTATATGGCGCGCAAGGGTTTCGCAACCACTGTCAAATTCATGGTCACCCAGCGCCACAGCGTCATACGGCAAGCGTGTAAAAATACTGCTGACCGCTTCTTCCTGAAGCGCGGTGAAAAAAAGTGAACCTTGAAAACGCCCCCCCGCGTCCAAAATAAGGGCGTTTTCTTTTTTTGCCTGATAAAGCACCGTGGCCATGGTGGCCGCGCCGCCTACACAATCTTCCGCAAAATCCAGACACACCTCTCCCTCGGCGTTAATACCCGCAAAAGTGGCGTGGGTGTCATTGGTGTGGTATAAAACCAGCGTGTCCCTGCCGGATACACCGGCAAGTGGCGGGCTGAGTGTTGTGGGCTGAACAGGGCCAAAAAGAAAGGAAAAAGAAAGAAAAAAAAGTGTTATACTATAGGCGAGCATAAGGATACCTTTTAGGGAAAAAGCAAGGTGAATACAAGAAAAGCATACCAATAATTTTATGGTAAACAGAATTTTTGGCAAGTAAAAAACTTTTACCCAAAATATTGCAACAAATTGCGATATTTTTTGGGTATGTTCTACCCCTCTTCCAAAAGGCCTTTTCTCTTAATACCCAGTGCGCGCATACGGCTTTTGAGTGTGCTGGGGTTAATACGCAAAAGTTTAGCTGCGCCTTTTTCCCCGTGTATAACAAAGTTTGTTTTTTTCAGCACCCGCTCTATGTATTGTTTATTCATTTCTTCAAGTGGGAGTATAGATTCTTCTCTGGGGGAATCTACTTTATCCAGAAAGGGGAAGGTAAGAACAAGGGGGGTGCCCATAACCTGCGAGAGGATAAAGGAGTATTCAAGGGCGTGGATAAGTTCGCGCACATTCCCCGCCCACTCTGCGCTTGTGCAGTCTGTAATAAAGGCGTTAGGGATAGTGGGCATATGTTTGAGGCCCAGTTTTTCACACAGGTTTTTAAAATAGTAGGTGACAAGCACGGGTATATCAATACGGCGGTCGCGCAGAGGGGGAATAGAAACAGGGAAGGCCGCCAGCCTGTAAAAAAGGTCTGCCCGGAAAAGCCCCTGTGCCACCATACTTTTCAGGTCTCTATGGGTGGCGGCGATAATACGCACGTCCACGGTGCGGGTGCGGGTACTGCCCACGCGGCTTATTTCGCCATTTTCCAGTACACGCAGCAGGCGGGCCTGGGCATCTAAGGGGAGTTCCCCAATTTCGTCCAGAAAAAGGCTTCCCATGTCGGCGTCTTCAAAGTAGCCGCTTTTGCTTTCTGTAGCGCCGGTAAAAGCGCCTTTATCGTGCCCGAAGAGTATACTTTCTATAAGGTTATGGGGCAGGGAACCACAATTAACTTTAAGAAAGGGGGCACTATTGCGGGGGGAAAGATAGTGCAGGGTTTCTGCCACAAGTTCTTTTCCTACGCCTGTTTCGCCAATGACAAGTACAGTGGTGGAAAGGGGGGCCACTTTTTCCACAAGTTTTAGGGTATGGCTGAGGCCGCGGCACATACGCAAAAGGTCGTAGCTGTTTTTTTGTTTTTGGAAGTAACTTGTGGCGTCCGACATTTGGGGCAGGGCAAAAAGCATTTTCAAAATATGCCGCACGTCTTTGGTTGCCTGCAGGCAGTTACGGATAACTTTTTCCGTAAACACGTTTTTTTCTTTGGAGAGCATGGCAATAAACATATTACGGGTAACTTTTTCTTCAACCGAAAAACTGACCATACTGTGGCAGTCAAAATGTCTGGTTTTTATGGGGATAGCGGTGGCGGAGTCACTGCTGTTGAGCGCATAAACAGGGCCGGGGTAGTTGTCCACAGAGATTTTTTCTATTTCGTAATAGCCTGTGCTCATGGTGGGATTTTTGAAGTTTTTATAGTCTTCGGAATAGCCTTCGGCAATGTCTATCATTTCATCGTCAGAAATACGGATAGCGCATGAAATAATATCCACAGGCAGGTAAAAATTGAGTTGCTGTATAAGGTAATGGAAGGCCTGCTGCATGCTGCCTTCTCTGGCGAGCAGGCCGGAGCCGTAGTTGGTAAGGTTAATCCATTCTTTTTCATTGTCCCACGCTTGCATACTTCACCTTGCCTGACGTTATTTCGCCATATTGTGACGAGAATTTTTTGAAATATAACGGTATGCTATACGATATTCTTCTTTTTATCAAGGAAATATCAACACATGGATGACGTCTGTTTTTTCTAACATACCAGAATATATTACAAAACGTCATGGCACGTTTTCTGCTTATCTATAGTATGCCATAAAGCCAAAGGCAGGTGCTGGCGGCTTGAGGGAGTGCCTGCAGGCAGTAAGTACGCCTGGTTTTTTGCTCCCCGTGTTTACTCCATGCATGCCAAAACATGCACCGAGACTTATGGAGAAACATGTGGCTCACCATTTAGTTCCGACAGAAGACGGAGGTCCCTTATGTTAAAAAATGCGATTGTGGTGATGTTTGACAGCCTGCAGTTCCATTATTTGGGTTGCTATGGTGGTAACTGGTGCAAAACCCCCAATATGGACCGTTTGGCGCGCGAAGGGGTATTGTTTGAAAACGCGTATTCTGAAGGTTTGCCCACTGTGCCGGTTCGCCGTGCCATGCACACAGGCCGTTTTACCCTGCCTGTAGCGGGTTGGGTGCCTATTACTATGAACGATACCACGATTGCGGATCTTTGCTGGGGCCGCCCCATTGACACAGCCATTGTGTTTGACTGCCCCATGTATCGTTTACCAAAATTTGGCTATACCCGTGGTTTTGACAAAGTATGGTTCCTGCACGGCCACTGCGCGGACTACCATTTTTATTCGGAAGACCCGCTTTTGCATTACAAATTTGAAGACTTTTATGATCCGGAAGTTCTGGCATCTGACAAAAGACGCCATCCGGACAACCCGGGCCACCTTAACGCCATGCGCCATGAAGTGGAATGCTACCTGCGTATGCGCCAGACAGGTTTGGGCACAACCCCGGAAACCCGTTATGTCACTATGCTGATGAAAGAAGCTGTGCGTTATCTTGAGCAGATTGACCGTAATAAACAGTTCTATCTGTGGATAGACAGCTTTGACCCGCATGAGCCCTGGGATCCGCCATCCATTTACTCCGAAGACAAAAAATGCCCGTATGACCCGGATTACACCGGTTGTCAGTCTTTCTACACAGGGTGTGACGTGGTGCCGTTAGACGGCCACCTTGACCGCCATGTAGAACACGTGCGTATGCTGTTTGCAGAACTTATCACCATTTGTGATACAGCTCTTGGCAATCTTTTGGATACCATGCGCCGTCTGGGTCTTGAGCAAAACACCCTGATTCTGATGACAGCCGACCACGGCGAACCTTTTGGTAAGGGCGAACATGGCCACGGTATCACAGGGAAATGCCGCCCCTGGCCGTATGAAGAACTGGTGCACATTCCCCTTCTTATCCGTGCGCCCGGCTTGCCTGCCGGCCGTCGCGTAAAGGGTTTTGCGCAGTCTGTAGACGTGGCACCCACCATTTGTGACTGGTTGGGCATTGGTGTACACCCGGATATGCAGGGCAAAAGCCTTTTGCCTGCCTGCCGCGGTGAAGTGGAAATTGTGCGTGACTGGGCAATTGCCGGTTACTTTGGTTATTCCTGGTCTCTTATCACAGACGAATGGAGCTACATCCACTGGCTGAAACCGGATGAAGACCCCATGACCACCATGTACAATATGTACGCCAAAACCTTAAACGAAACATCTGCGTATCTTGGCCAGCTTGAAGGCGGCAAAACAGCGGCTTTGGCCGAAGTTCTTAACGACCTTCCGGAAAGCAAAAAACGCGCGGCTGAAGGGTATGACGCCAAAAAGAGCCTTTCTGCCAATGAGGCGGAATACAAAGCTTCCATTACGACTGACGGCGCTGACCAGTGGACATGCACACCCGGCAGTACCGTAGAAGTGCCGGAAAAAGACGAGCTTTATGTGCGTAAGACTGACCCCTTCCAGCAGCACAATGTGATTGAGAAAAACCCGGAAGTGGCAAAAGAAATGTTCAAAAAACTGCAAACCATCATGGTGGATTTGCGCGCAAGCTAAAACTCTGTAAAGGAAACAGGCGGTTTCATACCCCTCTGAAGGATAAAACCGCCTGTTTCTACCGTAAGCAGACGCATACCAAGCGACACACGTTTGCACAATCTGTACAGCACGTCTCTGCCTGCATCTATGCGTTAAGCGCGTTCCAGCGCGCCCCCCATATATGAGGCATATCTGACTCTTGAAAGCTTGCTGATACTATCGGCAAGATTGCCTTCTGTACACATTGTGCCAGCCACCTGCGGCAAAAGTATGCCGTCTGCAGAACCTTTACTCTTTTGGAGATTTTATGCAAGCACTTGGTTCTGCACCTTACTCCTTTACCATGCTGATTGCCCTTTGCTGGGTGGCAGTGTTCCTTCTTATTGGCGTTGTGCTACGGGTTATGATTCCCTTTTGCAGAAAAATGCTTATCCCTGCCTGTATGGTAGGTGGTTTGGTAGGCTGCATTGTGGTGAACACGCTCCCTCTGGACTGGATGGGCTCTCTGAAGCCAGATACCCTGAGTCTGGAAATGATTATTTACCACCTTTACAACCTGACCTTCTGCTGCTTTGGTCTGGCGGGTTTTGGCGCAGGCTCATCCAAGCCGTCAAAAGCGCTGATGAAAAATACCCTCCGGCTTCCTTTTATCACAGCGTCCATTACATATTTACAAACAATTACAGGTATTTTACTTATTGTTGGCTATAACCTGCTTTTTGGTACCGAGCTTTTGGAAAGCGTAGGTATTTTGATGAACAAGGGCTTTTCTTCTGGCCCCGGCCCTGCTATGTCAACCGGTGCTTCCTGGGAGCAGGTGGGCATTCCGGGAATGGTAAGCATTGGCCTTGCGTTTGCCGCCACAGGGTATATCTCATCCATTATTTTTGGGGTGCCGGCTGCCAACTATATTATCCGGAAAACAGGCAGAAAAAAGAAGGACGAAATTGCGCCCATTAACGAGCAAAAGGGTATTTACAATGAAGGTGAATGCCCGCCGGCCGGTAATATGCGTTTTATGGTTTCCAATATTGATACCATGTCTTTCCAGGCAGGTCTTATCCTTCTTGCGTATATTATAGCCTTCCTTATTGTTACGCTTTTGCCCATTATTTTCCCGTTCTCTCCCAAGGCAATGGGCATGATATGGAGCCTTTTTGCCCCCTTATTCTGCCTGCCTGCTGGTCTGCTTGTGCGGGAAGTGGTAGTAAAGCGCGTGTTTGGCGCAACAGCCCTGTTTGACTCTGGCTGTCACCAGCGTTTATTAAACATTTTGGTGGACTTTGTGGCAGTGGCCGCTCTGATTGGCATCCAGATTGCGGTTGTGCGTGAATGGTGGCCCATTATTATTATGGGTTCTATTGCATGCAGCCTTGTGACCATTCTGTATACCTGGGTGATGACAAGAAAGAACATAGACTTTGGCGCAGAGCGTTTTCTGGGTGTTTTGGGGCAATCCACAGGTACCATTACATCCGGCCTTGTGCTTGTGCGTATGATAGACCCGGACTACAAGTCTACCGTACCTATTGAGCTTGGCCTTATGTCTATACCCAGTTTGCTTATATCCATGCCGCTTATGCCCATACTTATGCCCCTTTCCTTTGGGCAGGTGTATTACGGGAAGTCATGGACATACCCCCTGGCTTCGGCAACGGTTATGGCGATTGTCTGGACTATAGTCGCGCTGTTGCCATTCTGGAAGGTGAATGGCAAGGAAGCCAAATTCTAAACCCTGGCTGACCTTGAAAAAAAATTGGGCATTTGCCCGGGCCCCCTGCCATTGTATGTATGGCAGGGGGCTTTTTTTCGTGCTTTTCCCTATTGATTTGAGAATAACCCAAAACATTTTGGATTATTCGCAAATCAATTTTGGGAGGCCTTTCTTTATGGGGTATATTCTGGCGGGTGTTTTCCACTTTTTATTTTGGTCTCACGCAAACAGCAATTTGCACAAAGTACTGTTCCGCACTGCGGCAGCACAATTCGTCAAGCAGGTAAGTCTCATAAATATCAGAGCAGGGGCACATGCGATGTTTGGCAATAAAAGCAAAAAGGTTGTCATACAGGAGCTGCGTTTTCCTGGAGTTTGCGTAGTCCCGGATAACAGCATACAGTCCCGCAGGCTTCGTATCGGGCGTTTTTGTATCATCCGGGCATTCTGTGTAATACCTGCAGGTGCTGATATTAAGGCTGTTCGCTAAAAAATCATCCAGGGGAACAATCATGCCAAGTGGTGCGCCCCACGCAACCCCGTATGCAGTCAACTGCTGGAAGAGGTCGTTCCAGTTGTCCTGGATTAAATATTGTCCGTAACCGCCCATCGCCTTACTTTTGACAATGGGAACAGCCTCTTGTTGTAACAGCATTACCCCCTGTGACTGAGGGGCGATGGCGGTTTTTGTTGCGCGAATACGGCTTTCAAGCATCGCGTGGACACGCTCCAGTTTTTTAATTTGATCCCGTATACGCAAGCTTTGTTCTTCAAAAAGTGTCAGACTGCTTGCTGGGGTGCGCCCGTCCAGGTGTTGGTGAATTTCTTCCAGCGGTATATTCAGCAGGCGAAGTGCCTGTATGATACTGACCACGTTCACCTGCTGCGCCGTGTACCACCTATAACCATTGTCCTGTATAAGAGCAGGCTTCACCAGCCCAATCCGATCATAGTGAATCAGCGTTTTACGCGAAATGCCGGTCAATTGGGCAAATTGGCTGATGGATAAATAAAACTTTTGCATACACGACACCTTTTTTAAAAACGCTTGACTGTATAACCATTATACACTGTATGATGCCATTGAGGTTAATTTTGTTTTAAAAAGAACAACTGGCTGAATACATTAAAGAAAAAATGAAATGTGTTTGTCAAGAAGGAAGGAATTTAATGGGTAGTCCATTAAGAAGTGTCTTGGGTTATGTTTTTCCATCTGTTGGGTCAATGCTGGTTGCCTATTTATACATTGTGATAGATGGGATTTTTGTTGGACAGGGTGTAGGCAGTGATGCGCTTGCTGCCGTAAACCTTGCCACCCCCAGTATTACCTTTGTAACGGCTATCATGGGAATGCTGATGACAGGAGGCGCGACTGTGGTGGCTATTCGACTGGGTCGTGGCGATAATGATGGCGCCAATAAAGCATTTATGACAGGTTTGACAATAGTAACCGTGTTATCGGTACTTGCAGCCGTTGTTTTCGTATTTTTTTCTGAGTCCATTGCTCGTTTAAGTGGCGCTACTGACACACTGCTCGCTATGACCAAGGATTACATTTTGTATTACAACATGTTCTCACCGTTTTGTGCGCTGGCAGCTTTTTTTAGTGTTTTTGCCCGTAATGATGGCAATCCCCGTCTCTCTTTTTGGGGTATGGTTGCGGGCGGGGTGGCCAATACTTTTCTTGATTGGCTTTTTGTTTTTCCGCTTCAAATGGGAGTGCGCGGTGCGGCTATTGCGTCAGGGCTTGGCCAGGGGATAGCCCTGCTGATTTTATGCACCCACTTTATCCAAAAGCGAGGGGTTTTGCGTATCAGGCGTTTTTCCCTGTCTGCTGCTTTGGTTGGGAAGCTTATAGCGCGCGGGTTGCCCGATTTGGTTACGCGGCTGGGAGTCCCTGTGAACAACCTGTGCTGTAATTTGGTTTTGTTGCGTTTGGCAGGTGAACAGGGGCTTTCTGCATTTGCTATTGTTGGTTATATTTCCACATTGGCAACGGGCTTTTTTGTTGGCGTATCCAGCGGGATACAGCCGCTTATAGGCCGCGGCTTTGGGGAAAGTGGGTGTGCAGGAACCACATACTTCTACCGTGTTGCTATGGCAATAAATATTTTTTTGTCCACACTGCTTTATCTGATACTGTTATTCTTTGGTGATAAAATCACCATACTTTTCAGCAGTGATCCGGCATTGGTTGTGCAATCCTATGGTTTTATGCGCTTGTATGGTGTTTCATTGGTTATTGGGTCAATTAACATTATTTTGCTGACGTATTTTATGTCCACCCAAAAAACTACGGTGGCCATTATATTGGCGAGCTTACGAGGGCTGGTGCTGAACATTTCGCTCCTTTTCACCTTGCCATTGCTGTTGGGTGTTAATGGTCTTTGGTTTGCCCTGTGGATTGTGGAAGGCACTGTTGCGGTAATTGGCCTTATGGTGAAACGTAAGGTAGATACCAAGGAGGCTTTTGGTACTCTATCATAAACCCACGTCAGTAAAGGGGATATGACATTTTGCTATGACGCGCAGCTCAGACTGGTTACTGTTTTTCTTCCACAGGCTCTTCAAACAGTTTTTTGTCTATGCCAAGTGCCTGCATGCGGCTTTTCAGGGTGCTGGGGTTTATGCCCAAAAGTTTGGCAGCACCTTTTGGGCCATGGATAATGCCGGCGGTTTTGCGTAAAATATCTTCAATATAACGCTTATTCATTTCGTTAAGGGTAAGTATACCGTCTGCTCTTTCGGTTTTTCCCTGTTCTGGGGTTGGTTTGTCCTGGCCGGGCAATAAAAACTGGAGAGGGGCGTTTTTTATTTGGGCCATCACCAGAGAATATTCCAGCGCGTGGATAAGTTCGCGCACATTACCCCGCCATTCTGCCTGGGTGCAGGCGGTGATAAATTCCGCGGGGATTTCCGGCATATGTTTAAAGCCAAGTTTTTGTTGCGTATGTTTGGCGTAATATGTCACAAGAATGGGAATATCTGTGCGGCGTTCCCGCAAAGGGGGAATATGCAGGGGAAACGCGGCTAAACGGTAGTAAAGATCTGCCCGGAATGTGCTGGCTTCTGTCATGGCTTTTAAGTCCCTGTTGGTGGCGGCAAGCACACGCACATCCACATTCCGGGTGCGTGTGCTGCCTACACGGCTTATTTCGCCATTTTCCAGCACACGCAAAAGCCGCACCTGGGAATCCAGAGGCAGCTCCCCAATTTCATCCAAAAAAATTGTGCCTGTGTGGGCGTCTTCAAAATAGCCACTGCGGCTTTCTGTGGCACCTGTAAACGCGCCTTTTTCATGCCCAAATAAAATGCTTTCTATAAGATTTTGGGGCAAAGAGCCGCAGTTGAGTTTTAAAAACGGCGCTTTACTGCGTGGGGAAAGGTAATGCAGGGTTTCTGCCACTAATTCTTTGCCTACGCCTGTTTCGCCTGAAATAAGCACTGTTGTGGAAAGGGGGGCTATTTTTTCAATAATCTGTAATTCCTGCGTCAGGCAGCGGCACATACGCAAAAGGTCGTGGCTGTTTTGCTGTTTTTGGAAATACACATTGCCCATAGGCATCTGGGGCAGGGCAAAAAGGGTTTCCAGTATACGGCGCAAGTCCCGTGTGGCTTGCAGGCAGGGGGAGATATCCTCCAGGCCAAAGGCATTTTCCTCTTGTGACATCAGGGTAATAAACATGGTGCGTGTGGGTTTTTCTTCTACAGAAAATGTCAGCATACTTTTATATTCCCCGTGCCGTGTTTTAATGGGCATAGCGCGGTGTGTTTCGCTTTTGTTCAGCAAATAAATTTGCCCTTCAAACTGCGGGGAATACGCAACTGTGTATTCAAAATTCCACACACTGCGTGCATTATGTTTACTTTTGTCATGGTTTTCAGAAAAAGCTTCGGCAATATCAATACGGTTTCCTTCCTCTGTTTCCATGGTGCATAAAAGAAGATCCAGGGGAAGGTAATAATTAAACTGGTTAAGAAGATAAGAAAAAGCCTGCTGGATACTCCCTTCTGTTCCCAAAAGGGCGGCCCCGTGGTTGGTCATATTGAGCCATTCGGTTTCATTTTGCCAGTCTTTCATAGTATCCTCGCCGTAGCGATATATCGTGATTTATCGCAACGAAATATTCTTTATAAACTTTGCATAGATAGCATATTTTGTATTTTTACGCAAGGAAATATCGTTATGTTTTGGAACAGGCTTTCTTGTTAACATACTAAAATATCAAAGGAAATAACATGGCATGATTTCTGCTAAAGGAAGTATCAGGAAAAGCTTTCTCTGGCTTTTCCCCGTGTTTACCCAAAAAAGTAAACACCATAAATTTCCAACCAACAAATGATTCAGGAGAACTTAATGCTACAAAATGCTATTGTTGTTATGATGGACAGCCTGCAATTCCATTATCTGGGTTGCTATGGTGGTAACTGGTGTAAAACTCCCAATATGGACCGTCTTGCCCGTGAAGGCGTTTTGTTTGAAAACGCCTATTCGGAAGGCCTGCCTACAGTGCCGGTGCGCCGCGCCATGCACACAGGCCGTTTTACTTTGCCTGTAGCCGGCTGGGTGCCCCTTTCCATGAACGACACCACAATCGCCGACCTTTGCTGGGGCCGCCCCATTGATACAGCCCTGGTGTTTGACTGCCCCATGTACCGCCTGCCCAAGTTTGGCTATACACGCGGTTTTGACAAAGTGTGGTTCCTGCATGGCCACTGCGCAGACTATCACTTCTACGCAGAAGACCCGCTGCTCCACTACAAATTCGAAGACTTCTATGATCCGGAAGTTATTGCCGCAGGTATTAAACGCGCCGGTGGTTCCACTGCCCAGCTCAATTCCATGCGCCATGAAGTAGAATGCTACCTGCGTATGCGCCAGACCGGCCTTGGTGTGACCCCGGAAACCCGTTACATCACCGTGCTGATGAAAGAAGCCGTGCGTTATCTGGAACAGATTGACCGTAACAAACAGTTCTATCTCTGGATAGACAGCTTTGACCCGCACGAACCGTGGGATCCGCCATCTGTGTA
>CAZJOG010000020.1:0-19981 GCA_964547565.1 uncultured Desulfovibrionaceae bacterium | reverse complement strand
CCATGGTTACCAAAGCCCCACCCAGAGGGAAAAAACCTTCCGCGCTCTTGCGGAACGTCAGGAGCCATGTGTTGTGGTGGGTACACGTTCCGCCCTTTTTCTCCCTGTTCCTTCCCTTGGCGCGCTTATTTTGGATGAAGAACATGACGGTTCTTTTAAACAGGAAGAGGGCCTGCCTTACCAGGCCAAAGAAATAGCGTGGCAAAAAGCCGCCCAGTTTAACGCCCTTCTTCTCCTTGGGTCTGCCACCCCGGATGTTAAAACTTTTTTTGGCACAACAGAAGGCCGTTTTGCTATCCACAAACTGCCCGCGCGTGTGGGCGGCGGGACATTGCCTGCTTTGGATTTTGTTTCTATCCGCGACACGGCAACAGGCGAATTACTTGCCCCCCAAAGCCTTGCCGCTATCCGCGAAAATACCCTTGCCGGCAACCAGAGTGTTGTCCTGCTGAACAGGCGTGGCTATGCCCCGCTTATGTATTGTCTGGACTGCGGCCGTGTTGCCCGCTGCCCGGAATGTGATATTGGCCTTACCTACCACAAGGCCCGCGAACGTCTGGTGTGCCACTATTGCGGTTATTCCCGCCCCTTCCCCTCTCCCTGCCAGTTTTGTAAGTCCCTCCATTATCTCCCTATGGGCGAAGGCACAGAAAAACTGGAAGAACAGCTCCAGTCTGTTATGCCAGCCGGGGGCCGCGTTCTGCGCCTTGATAAAGACACCACCGCCCGTGCAGGCCGTATGGAAGAAATTCTTGCGGAATTTGCCGCAGGGAAAGCCCAGGTTCTTGTGGGTACCCAAATGCTCTCTAAAGGTCACCATTTCCCTGATGTGACTTTGGCTGTTATCGCGGATGCAGACCTTGGCCTTAACCTGCCGGATTACCGCGCCGCAGAGCGTACCTTCCAGCTTCTTGTCCAGTCTGCTGGTCGGGCAGGCCGCGCCCATAAAGAGGGCCGTGTGCTTATCCAAACACGCGACACCACCCACTATTGCTGGCAGTTTGTTAAAAATGCGGATTACGAAGGCTTTTATCAACACGAAATACGCCTGCGGGAAAAACACCATTACCCGCCTTTTACAAAACTTGCCCTTATACGTCTTTCTTTTCCCCCGGACTTTCCCGAACCTGCCAAAACTATACGCGCCATTACGCCCACCCTGCGCGAACATGCCCAAAAATACAGCGTAAAACTGCTTGGCCCTATCCCGTCCCCTCTGCCCCGTCTGAATGGGCGTTTCCGTTACCAGTGCCTGCTGAAAGCCACCACATGGCCCGCCATACGCGCGGTTTACGCGTGCCTTACGGGTAACACGGAACTCAAAAACGTCAGACTGGGGCTGGATTTAGACCCCATGACAATGGTATAATGGGGTATAGTGGGGTATAATGGGGTAAAAAAGCTTGAGGCAAAAAAAGCGTTTTAGTTTCCCAAAACGCTTTTTTTGAAGGCTTTTTCAACGTACTATTTTACTCTGGGCAGTGGGCCGGTCAGAGCTTCATACTGGAGATACACTTCTTCTACATTCGCAAGGTCATTGTACTTGTCCGCAAGGGCTATCATGTCATTGTAAAAGTCGCGTGCGTCGGCATGGCCTTTGGCTTCCATGCTTTTAATCCATTCTTCGTGTATGGGCTTAAAGCTGGCTACCCAGCGGTCACGTTCTTCTTCGGGCAAAAA
The DNA here is from genome assembly GCA_964547565.1 of uncultured Desulfovibrionaceae bacterium. Lineage (GTDB taxonomy): Bacteria > Desulfobacterota > Desulfovibrionia > Desulfovibrionales > Desulfovibrionaceae > CAZPTC01. Next base: position 18,301 of record CAZJOG010000020.1, on the reverse strand, counting down.
GTAAATTTCCATACCAGCTTTGGTAAGGTCAGCAAGCATGGCGTTCTCCATGTTTTGCTGCATAGTGCCGGAACGCAGGTCAGCCGGTAATCCCACAAGCGGGGTAAGGGCTTCCTGTATATCTGCCGGGAATTTGTTCCAAACATTAATGTCCATCACAGTGTAAGAAGGGGCTATTTTCAGGTTAGCCTGCACAAAGTATTTGCATACTTCATTCAGCTTAAGGGCGCGTATCAGCATAATAGGGCCAAGTGCTGCGTCAGCCATGCCACGTTGCATGGCAATGTACATTTCTGTACCTGCCATAACCACAGGGGTTGCGCCAAGGGCTTCTACCATTTTTACGCCACTGGGCGCGCTTACAATGATTTTAAGGCCTTTCAGGTCTTCCAGGGTTTTAATGGGCTTTTTAGAAGCAAACCCCATAGGCATGGTGCTGGGCATGTCGATTACTTTAAAGGCCGCCAGCTCCTTTGCGTAGTTGGGGTATTTTTCCATCAACAGGTATGGCACTATACGCATGGAAAGCGCATTGGTGAATATGCCTGGCTGCGCAAAGCCTATTGTGTAATCCATAGGCATGGGGGAGCGTTCTGCAAGTTGGCCACCCATATCCACAATGCCTTTGGCCACAGAGGGGAATACTTCAAATTCCGGCACAAGGGTGTTGGGGTTGTAGTAGGTAATAGTTACGCGCCCATTGGTACGTTTTTCAATTTCCGGGAACCACCAGGCTTTGGTGTAACTTTGGATAAGAGGGTGGGTTTCTACAACACCACCGGCAAAGTTAAGGTCAAACTCTGGTGCAGCTTTGGCGCTTACAGGCGCAATAAGAAAACCCAGACAAACGAGAGAGGAAAAAATACGGGAAGCTTTCATACTACATACTCCTTGTTTAATAACAGGTTATAAGAGTGCATGGGGAAGGAACAAGGCAATTTGCGGGAATACAACCACCAGCAGAATGCAAGCCAGAATAGCCAGGAAAAAAGGCGCAATCTGGTAAAACATTTGTTCTACTGGTACATCTGGCACAGCGCCGCTCATGGCAAAGACAAGCAGTCCCATGGGAGGGGTAATTTGCCCAAGTTCCATAAGCAAAACTGTGATAACGCCAAGCCATACAGGGTCAAAGCCCAGTGCCATAAGGGTGGGGAAAACCGCAGGCATAATAAGCATAATCATGGGCAACACATTCATCACACAGCCCATAAAAATAAAAAGGGCAATAACAGCGGCCAGCACAACATACCGGCTGGTTTCCATTTCTACCACAAGTTCTGCCAGCATCATGGGCAGGCGGGTAGAGGTAAGGAAATAGCCAAGTATAGCCACACCAATCATAATAAGCGTAACTTTACCTGTAAGAAGGGCGGTTTCTACAATGGCGTGTTTAGCCGTGGTTAAGCTGATAGACTTTTTGCACATGGCATACAGGGCTGTGCCTAATGCGCCCAAAGCCCCACCTTCTGTAGGTGTACAAAAACCTGCCATAATACTGCCAATGATAAGGATAAAAATACCCAGCATGGGGATAATGCCCCACAGAGAGCGTATTTTTTCCTTCATGGTGATAACAGGGCCCTGCGGCGCAAGGGAAGGGTTAAGCTTAACACGCATCACAACCATAAGGCTTATAATCACCACAAGCAAAATACCCGGTAAAATACCCGCCATAAACAGGGAAGCCACGGAAACTTCTGTGATAATGGAGTAAATAATAAAGCCAACACTTGGGGGAATAAGAATACCCAGTGTGCCGCCAAGGGCAAGGCAGGCACAGCCAAAAGCGGGGTTATAATTATTTTTGCGCATTTCCGGCAAAGCCACACTCGTCATGGTAAGGGCTGTGGGCAAACTTTCGCCGCAAACAGCGGCAAAACCTGCACAGCCTACAACGGAAGCAATGGCAAGCCCACCCGGCAGGCGACCAAACCAGCAGGCAGCAGCGCGGAATAAGTCGCTGCTTATTTTACTGAGCAGGGCTAATTCTCCCAGTAAGATAAACATGGGGATAACAGAAATAACATAGTAGGCAAGCTGGGGGTAGGGGGCATTGCAGGCCATGTTAAGGGCAATGCTCAGTTTGGGCATAAGGATAATAAGCCCTTGTATGCCTACCACCATCATGGAAATACCAATAGGGACACTGAGGAAAATAAGACAAAAAAGGTACAGCATACCAAGGGAACCAAGCAAAAGGCGGGAAGAGCCAAGCCCTGCACCCTTAAGATAAAACGGCATATACACAAGGGCGGCTGTGATAATAAACACCAGCACAAGGCCAATGCCTGCCTTTTGTTTAAGGGCGCGCACAAGGGCTAAAAGCAGGGTGTTAAAATTAGCAAGCACAAATAGGGCAAACGCAAAGGCGCAAATGCCTATACTTATCCAAATGGGGATACTGTAAATGGGGGTTGCTTCCTGGTACAAAAATTTCTCATGTGCCATAAGCACAAGGTAATAGCCAAGCAAAAAGGTAAAACCAGTAGCAAGCAGGGCGGAAAAAACGTCAAAAAGAACTTTTGTTTTTTCAGAAAAGCGCCTGTAAATCATTTCAACATTGATGTTTCTGTCGTTTACCTGGATGTAGGCAAACATAAGAAAACACGTCAGGGCCATGCCTATTTCTACAAGTTCAATAGCCCCGTGCAGGGGTGCATCAAAAAACGTACGTCCGAATACCTCCACTAAAATAACAGTGAACATAAACATCATGGACGCACAGCTAAGGACAAGAAGAATTTTTGTGAAAGATCGCAAAAAGTTATTAAGCTTTTGCGAAAAAACATCAAATAGCTGGATCATAGGAACTCCACTGTTAATGGGAGAGAAACTACAATAATACGGGGAGGTGTGCATCTTTTGTATCTACAAAAAGGCGCATACCTCCCCATTCTTTTCCTTATTCGACTGAGAGTTTTTCCGTTAATAAACGCAAAATGCGCTCGCTCCTTACATACTTACTTACGCAGGTCGGCAACATAGTCACGCAGTTTGGTGTGCAACTGCTTGGCAACGTCCGGGTGTTCCTTGATGACATTGTGGAGCTGACGGGGGTCAGTTCTGCGGTTATAAAGTTCGTCTTCTGCGGGTACTTCTGCGGAAGAGGCGGGTGTGCAGGTCCACTGGTCTTCACCGTCTGTTGTGGCGCCCTGTTTGTGGCGTTCAATGGCTTCTTTGTTGCCCACAGCGCCGCCGAGTGTGCCATTGTCGCTAATATTATACATATCAAGCACGGCAAAGTCGGAGTTGGCGTTTTCTTTGTGTACCCAGTGGATAAAGCTCCAGTCTTCTGTGATAATAGACCAGGAGTATTTGAAGTAACCGGCTATGGCAAAGTCGCGCACCTTGGCCACTTCGCCGCGGGCAAGGGGCAGCAGGGAGAAGCCCTGCATATCGGGGTGAACACCAATGCCCAGCCAGTCGCAGACAGTGGGGGCCACGTCAACAGACTGGGTGAAAGCGGCAATACGTTTGCCGGCGGGCAGGCCCGGGGCGCGCAGCATCATGGGTGCGTGGACAAGCTCTTCATAGGGCCAGGGGCGGCATTTACGCATAATGCCGTGGCCGTGTTCGCCATTACCCATGGGCTCGCCGTGGTCGGACACTTGCAGGACAAGGGTATTTTCCTCAAAGCCAAGGCGACGGATATTGTCTAAGAGATAGCCGAACCAGCGGTCGCACATGGTGATTTTTTCGGCATAAAGCATACGCACGTGGTTGAGTTCCGGCTCTGTATACACGCCGTCTACAGGGGCAATAATGGGGTTAAATTCGTCTTTGCCTTTGTAGTCCGGGTCATACGGGCAGGGCATATCTTTGTCATACACGGAAGGGGAGTCCCAGGGTTCGTGCGGGTCAAAGCTGTCTATCCACAGGTAAAACTGTTTGTTACGGTCAACCTGTTCCAGATATTCCACAGCCTTGTGCATAACGCGCACAACACGCTGGTCCATTTCGCTTTTCCAGTACTGGGTTTCGCGCAAATAGCAACCTGTTTCGTGGGACATGTTTTCCATCATCATGGGGGAGTGCACGTTTAAGCCATTGGCCCATGCTTCATCGCCAAAAAAATCTTCCACTTTAAGGTGGATAAGCGGATCCTGGCCGTAAAATTCGTGGTCAGCTTCGTGACCGTGGAAGAACCACACTTTGTCAAAACCGCGGGTATACCCGAACTTGGGCAGGCGGTACATGGGGCAGTCAAAAATAAGGGCTGTGTCAATGGGGCGGCCCCAGCAAAGGTCGGCTATGGTGGTGTCTTCCATAGAAAGGGGAATCCAGCCACCCTGCACCAGGGTGTAACGGCCGGTGTGCATGGCACGACGGCAAGGCACGGTGGGCACGCCTTCGATATAGTTGTTTTCAAACACTACGGATTCGCGGGCAAAGCGGTCGTAGTTGGGGGTTTTAATCCAGGTGTTGCCGTAGCAGCCCAGATAATCAAGTTGCAGACTGTCGAACATAACCACAATGGCGTTCTTGATCATAATAATTCCTCCAAAGTATGGTTTCGCAAAGTAGACTCACAAAGTCGCACAAGCGCGTTGTCTGTTCTATAGCAAAGGTTGTGCCAAAATTCATATATAATAAATACAGTGTATTAGAATGAAATGGAAATTGACTAACCGCGTTATTTCACGTTTAAGCACGAAATAGCGCGCCATGCTAATTTGCGCACGCTATTTCGTGCTGTTGGTAAACTTTACCTTTGGGTGGAAGCGTGCTAAAAAATATTTTTATTTCTGTGCTGGAGGAAACGCATGAAGTTGCTGGCCATAAAATACGGGGGGCATGCGATGGATGACCCACTGCTCAACAAGGCCTTTGCCGAAAGTCTTGTCTCCATACAAAAACAGGGCTGGGATATTTTGGTGGGCCATGGTGGCGGGCCTGCGATTAACGCCATGCTGGACACCCTGGGTATTAAAAGCAAATTCCATAATGGCCTGCGGGTGACGGATCAATCCACTATGTATGTCGTGGAAATGGTGCTTGCCGGGCATATTAACCCTTTTGTGGTTTCTCTTTTTTGTAAGGCAGGGCTGCGTGCTGTTGGCCTGACAGGTAAGGATGCCCGCACTGTGCAGGCATTCCCCATGGGTTTAAAAGATGGTGTGGACATGGGGCTGGTGGGGGAAAATATCACCGTTAACCCCGCACTTGTGCGTACACTGCTGGAAAATGGGTACACCCCTGTGGTTGCGCCCATTGCGTATGGCCCGGAGGGCCGCAGCCTTAATATCAACGCGGATACTGCAACAGGCGCGCTGGCCGGCGCGCTTTGTGCGGATGCTTTTTTGCTTGTGACAGATGTAGAGGGTGTGCGCGGCGCAGATGGCCAACGTATCCCTTCTTTAAGCCGTAAAGACGCGCTGGCGCTTATGGATTCCGGGGTTATTTCCGGTGGGATGATCCCCAAGGTGCAAAGCTGTCTGGACGCCCTGGACGCAGGATGCCGCAAGGCCGTTATTTTTGATGGCAGAGCAGCAGGGAATCTGGAGATATTGTTATCGGATGATTCTTTTAAAGCACAGGCAACCACTATAACCCATTAAAACAGAGCGCAAAATGTCCACATTATACCAGCGCGATTTTTTGAAAATCGCCGATTTTACGCCGCAGGAGCTGGAAACTTTTCTTTCTCTTGCCGCCCGTCTGAAAAAGGACAACAAAGAAGGCACAGAAACACAGTTTCTGAAAGGCAAAAAAATTGCCCTTATTTTTGAAAAAGATTCCACCCGCACCCGTTGTTCCTTTGAAACAGCGGCGTTTGACCAGGGCGCTTTTACTACCTACCTTGGCCCTTCCGGTTCCCAAATTGGCAAAAAGGAATCTATGGCAGACACAGCCAGAGTGCTTTCCCGTATGTACCATGCCATTGAGTACCGCGGCTTTGGGCAGGCGCTTGTGGAAGAACTGGCGCAATACGCCCCTGTGCCTGTGTGGAACGGCCTTACAGATGAAGCGCATCCCACCCAAATTCTTGCAGATTTTCTTACCATGCGGGAACATTGCGCCAAGCCCCTTTCCGCTATGAAGTTTGCCTATCTGGGGGATTGCCGTAATAATATGGCTAACTCCCTGATGATGGGCGCCGCAAAAATGGGTATGGACTACCGCTCTGTAGCGCCTTTTGCCCTGCAAATTTCTGCGGATGTGTATACAAAAGCGCAGGGAGTAGCTGCCCAAACAGGCGCAAAGCTTACACTTTCTGAAAATCCCCTTGAGGCTGTGAAAGGTTGCGACTTTGTGTACACAGATGTGTGGGTTTCCATGGGGGAACCGGCCAGTGCCTGGGAAGAACGTATTAACCTGCTTATGCCGTATCAGATTAACGCCGCCCTTCTGGCTGCCACAGGCAACCCAGAGATAAAGTTTTTGCACTGTTTGCCTGCTTTCCATAACCGTAAAACCAGTGTGGGCGAGGATATTTTCCAAAAATTTGGGCATAATGGCTTGGAAGTGACGGAAGATGTGTTTGAAGGCACCGCTTCTGTTGTTTTTGATCAGGCAGAAAACCGTATGCACACTATTAAATCTGTTATGGTGGCCACCCTTACCCAGCCCCATTTACTTGGCCTTTAACCCTGTATTCTGTATGATAATGCGCAAGCCACAGGTATTTTATCTTGCCAAGCAAAAAAGGAAAGATTAACCTGCCTGTGTGCCCGCGGGGTATTAACATACACGAGGTTTTTATGCGTATATTCACCCCTTTGCTTTGTTTTGTCTGTCTTTCGCTTGCCGCCTGCGCCCCTGCGCAGCCCCGCTATAATGCGGATGGCACCCTGCTTGTTGGGCCAGACCCGGATTCTGCAGGGTATGCTATCCAGCGTGATAATCTGGGCAGCAACTATAACCCTGGCTGGGATTTCCGCTCCGCGCCATTCTCAAACCTGTAAAAAAACAGTTTTTTGCACTACCCAGTGCCGGTTTTTGCCCTGCTTCCTGCGGGGTAAAAACCGGCCTACAAAAAAGAGTATTCGTATGGAAACACCTTTCCGCTGGCCCCATAAAGACCTGCTGGATGTGACTGACCTTACCCCGCAGGAAATTTTTTTCCTGCTGGATACCGCCCGCGCCTTCCATGAAGTAAACACACGGCCTGTTAAAAAAGTCCCCACCCTCAAAGGCAAAACTGTTGTGCTGTTTTTTTCCGAACCCAGCACCCGCACCAAACTTTCCTTTGATACAGCCGGTAAACGCCTTTCTGCAGATACGTTTGCGCTTGCCAAATCCGGCTCCAGCATACAAAAAGGGGAAAGCCTCAAGGATACTGCCCTTACCCTTGAAGCCATGAATCCCGATATTATCGTCATACGCGACTCCAGCAGTGGGGCCGCGAAATTTTTGGCCGATCGTCTGGCCTGCTCTATCCTGAACGCAGGTGATGGCTGGCACGCCCACCCCACACAGGCCCTTTTAGATGCCTATTCCCTGCGTGCTGTATGGGGCGATGACTTTGCAGGCAAAACCCTTACTATTGTGGGGGATGTTGCCCACAGCCGTGTGGCGCGGTCCAATGTCTGGCTGCTTTCTTCCCTTGGCGTCAATGTGCGCCTTTGCGGCCCCCGTACCCTTTTGCCCCGTGATATTGGCCACTGGCCTGCCACTGTTTTTTCCAACCTTGATAAAGCCTGCGAAAATGCAGACGCCATTATGTGTTTGCGCCTTCAGCTTGAACGGCAGGAAGCCGGCCTTTTACCTGATTTGCGTGATTATTCCGCCCGCTACTGCCTTTCCCAGCGGCACATGGAACTTGCCAAACCCGCTGCCCCTGTTTTGCACCCTGGCCCTATGAACCGCGGCGTAGAAATAGCTTCCGACCTTGCGGATTCCCCCCAAAGCCTTATATTGGAGCAGGTTGCCGCCGGTGTTGCCGTGCGTATGGCCCTTCTTTACCTTTACGGCACCCGCCACGAGCCGCAGTACAGCCCGGAAATTTACAGCGCTTAAGGCAATCCGTAAAAACACAGCCCACTTCCCCCTGTCTTTTTGACACAAGGAAACCGTATGGATCTTTTTCTCCAAAATGCCACGTATAATGGTACTACCGTAGATATGCTTGTTAAAGATGGCCGTGTTGCCGCCTTTGGCCCCTCCTTGCCCACCCCTGCGGACACTGTCCCCCGTCTGGACGCCAGGCACTCTTTACTTTTCCCCAGCCTTATCGACGCCCACGTTCACCTGCGCGAACCTGGCTTTGAGTGGAAAGAAAACATCCAAAGCGGCCTTACAGCCGCCGCCCGCGGTGGTTTTGGTCACGTTATCGCCATGGCCAATACAGACCCTGTGAATGACAGCGCCGGCATCACACGTTCTATTATTGAATCTGCCCATACTTCCCACCCCCACGGCCCTTTTGTCCACCCTGTTGCCGCCGCTACAGTTGGCCTTGAAGGTAAAGAGCTTGCCCCCCTTGGCGAACTTGCTGCCGCCGGCTGTCTGGCTGTTTCCAATGATGGACTGCCCCTTGCGAATACGGAAATTCTCCGCCGTGTTATGGAGTATGCCTCCGACCTTGGCCTTATCCTTACCGACCACTGCGAAGACCCCTATCTTGCCAAAAAATCCCAGATGAACGAAGGCCAGATGAGCGCTTCTCTGGGCCTTAAAGGGCAGCCGGATATTGCGGAAGCCATACAGGTTGCGCGCGATGTTCTGCTTGCCGAATACCTGCGCATCCCTGTTCACCTTGCCCATATTTCCGCCAAAATATCACTGGATATTATAGCCTGGGCCAAAAGCCGCGGTGTACCCGTAACCGCAGAAACCTGCCCCCATTACCTTTTTTTGACAGACGAAGCTCTCTCTTCTTACAACTCCAACGCCAAAGTTAATCCCCCCCTGCGTACAGCCGAAGATGTTGCCGCCATGCGCGAGGCTGTTAAATCCGGCCTTATTGATATTCTTGCCACTGACCACGCCCCCCACGCGGCGCACGAAAAAGAACACCCTCTGGACCTTGCCCCCAACGGCATATCTGGTCTGGATACAGCCCTTTCTCTTTATGTGGCCCTTATGCAGGAAAATGTTCTTACACATGCGGATATTATCCGCCTTTGCGCCACAAAACCCGCAGAAATTTTCCGTATCCCTGTTAATACATTCCAGCCCGGTGATATAGCAGATTTTGTCCTCTTTGACCCTGCCCACGAATGGGTGGTAAGCCGCGAATCTATGTTTTCCAAAAGCGCCAATACCCCATGGCTTGGGCAAACTATGAAAGGCCGCGTAAGCGCCCACTACATGGCTGGTAAACCCTTGTGGTAGGAATAGTGAGTGTGACGGTGTGTGTTTAGGGGGCTGCTCGCCCCCTCAAACTCCCCCCGGCAGGGGCAAGCGCCCCTGCACCGGCGATGAGGGCTTTACCGTTAAAATTGCTCTACATAAAACGATAAAAACATGCTCCGGCCTACAGTAATCGTTCTCTGTCCAGGCATCGGCAGTTTATCGCTTCCGCTATATGGTTAATTTGTATACCGGGGGAGTTTTCCAAGTCTGCTATTGTGCGGGAAATCCGCAATATCCGTGTAAAAGCCCGCGCAGAAAGTGCGAGTGTTTGCATGGCTTTTTCTAAAAATGCCCGTGTTTCTGGTGTAAGGGCGCAGTGCTGGTCTAAAAGTGCGCCATTAAGGTGGGCATTAGACGGGCAGTATGTGCCCTGGTAACGTGCTGTCTGGAGCGCACGGGCCGCCATAATAGATTGGCGCATTTGCGCGGAAGAGCGGGGTGGTTTGGCTGAGGGGGAGCTGGGGGCAAGGTCATCAAAGGGCACGGCGGAAACCTCCACATGCAGGTCTATACGGTCAAGCAGAGGGCCGGAAATTTTATCCCTGTAACGTTCCTGCGCAACACGGGAGCATGTGCATGTATGGGTGGAATCCCCTTTATAGCCGCAGGGGCAGGGGTTCATGGCCGCTATAAGCATAAGGTCTGCCGGGTATGTAACAGCGTGGGCAGCGCGGGAAATAGTGACTTTTCCATCTTCCAGAGGCTGACGCAAAACTTCCAGCGCGTGGCGCTTAAATTCCGGTAATTCATCCAGAAAAAGAACACCGTGGTGGGCAAGGGACACTTCGCCCGGTTTGGGGAATGCGCCGCCGCCCACAAGCGCCACCGCGGAAATAGTGTGGTGGGGCGCGCGGAAAGGCCGTTCTGTCAGAAGTGAGGCAGAACCCAGCAAATTGGCCACACTGTAAATTTTGGTGACTTCCAGAGATTCTTCAAACGAAAGAGGGGGCAAAACTGTGGGGATACGTTGGGCCAGCATGGTTTTACCACTGCCGGGCGGGCCAATAAAAAGCAGGTTATGGCCGCCGGCAGCGGCAATTTCTATGGCACGTTTGGCGTATTCCTGCCCTTTTACTTCGGAAAAATCGAATGGGTAGGGAGAAAGAGAAAAAGGGTCTGGGGAAAAAGGGACAGGTTCACAGGGTTCTTTACCAGCAAGAAAATCCAGCAATGCTGGTAAAGAGGGTATACTGTACACGGCAAGGCCCTGCACAAGGGCGGCTTCTGCGGCATTTTCCGGGGCAACCACCATACCTTTAACATTTTCTGCGCGGGCCAGCAAAGCCAGAGGAAGTATACCGGGGATAGGCTTTATTTCGCCGGAGAGGGAGAGTTCGCCTGCAAAAAACCAGCCTTCGCAAATACCGGCGGGGATACGCCCTGCACTGGCAAGAAGGCCAAGGGCCAGAGGCAAATCATAGGCTGTGCCGTATTTACGGCGATCTGCCGGGGCAAGATTGACGGTGACTTTGGCAGGTTCCAGCACATAATGGCAGGTGCGCAAAGCCGCAAGCACACGGTCTTTTGCTTCACGCACAGCCCCTTCGGCAAGGCCCACAACAGTAAAAAGCGGGGAACCCTGACGGGTAAATTCCACCTCCACATCCACACGGAACGCGTCTACCCCGTGCAGAGCGCCTGCCAGTAAGCGTGTAAGCATAAAGCTCCCTTACCCCTGCGCCATGTATATGGGTGGGGCTTTTCTTTATGGATACAGGCCAAAAAAGCAGCAGGCCGGGTAAAAGAAAAATCAGATACAGGGTGAGAAGGGGAAAACCGTGGGATACAAAAATTCTGGGGGAAGGGGTTAGCTTATGCCATTTTGGCGCCAGGATTCCTGAAGTTTTCTGGCTTTGCGTATTTCTTCTTTGGTCATGTCGGCTTCCACCGTGGGCAAAAGCTCTATGGAATCCAGCACACCTTTTTCTGCGGAAAGCTGAAGCATGGCCCAGGCGCGGATATTATCCTTTGGCACAACCAGACCCTGGTAATGCAAATCACCCAGGACATACAAGCCAAATTCATCTGTATACAAGGCGGCACGGGTGGCCCAGCCTTCTGCGGCGTTTTCGTCTTTGGGTATTCCCTGACCAAGGTGATACATAACAGCCAGAAGGCCCTGTGCTGTGGGGATATTGGCTTCTGCCGCGTCGTGTGCCAGCGTGAGGGCTTTGGCATTATCTTCTTCCACAACTTCGCCGTGGTAATACATCCACGCAAGAAGGGCTTTGCCGAGGTCACTGTTATCATTAACCGCTTCACGGGCAAGGCGAAGGGCTTTTTTGGTGTTGCCCTTTACCCCTTCCCCGTAATAATACATAAAGCCCAAAAGCGCTTTGCCATCCGCATCCCCGGCTGCAGCTGCCTTTTTTGCCCAGTAGACGGCTTTTGTCAGGTCACGTTCTATACCATCAAATTCTGCGGAATAATAAAGCTGGGCCAGAAAAGCCTGGTCCTGGGGATAGGGGTCCGGGTCTTCCGCGGCTTTAATAAAATAGCGCAAGGCTTTATCCGGGTCATGCCATTCTGGGTAGTACAAATGCAAAATACCCAGCAGGTAGTCTCCCTGTGTATTACCCTGCGCGGCGGAATCTTCCAGATAGGTCTTGGCGCGGGCGGGGTCTTTGGGGAAACCTTCATCCCCAAAAAGGTAGTTAAAGCCCAGCAGGTATTCGGCTATGGGGTCGCCTTTATCTGCGTATGCGGAGAGAGATTCAGGCGTATAGGATGTGTAGTCAAACTGGGCGGCGGTGTCTGTAATCTGTGTGGAAGAGGTGTTGTTTTGTTCTGGCCTGCCTGCAGGGAAACGCCCTGTGGCATTGGGTGATGCACCCGCCACCACACCCGGCGCTACACTGGCCACTACACCTGGTGTTGCCGGAAAAGCCGCAGGGTTGGAAGGCTGGCTGGAAACAGATGGGGCGCCGCCGGCCACATATGTGCCTGTGGCGGCTATATGGGGGGCAAGCCCCAGAGATTTCATATACGCGATCATGTCTGCGGCTGTAAGAGCACCATTGAGGGATGAGGCTTCATCCGCCTGGGAAAACCCCCAGGTGTTAATGCCCACCACTTCGCCTTTTCCGTTCACAAGCGGGCCGCCGCTGTTTCCTTTGGCAATGGCTGCAGAATGGACAATAGTGGTGTATGCGGCCACACCCTGCTGGATAACATTCACAACACCTTCAGTGTATACAACATCGGGTGCGCCTATAAATTCCCCCTCCATAAGGGCCGTATGCCGTATATCAAATTCTTTGATAAGACCCGGGTATCCCCATGCGCTTACGCGGTCCATGCGGGAAATGCTGGTATTAAACTCCAGAACAGGCAACTGGGTATTTTTTGGCGGGGTAAATTGCAAAATGGCAAAGTCGTTTCCCATATCCTCTGCTATATCTGTATAGTCCATAACAGTGGCGGGGGTAGGTTCCATCACACTGTTCATAACCAAAATATTTTCCGGGTTGTCAAACACAACGTGGGCGGCTGTCATAATAAGGCCATTGCCCACAACAAAACCGGAGCCCATGCCTGTATCTGTAAGGATAAACACGGTAGCGGCTTCCATACGCTGGGCTATGGCGCGTTCCTGCGCTTCCAGTGCATCCATGTCATCCGCGGCAAATGCAGGAAAAACAAGCGCGCAGGAGAAAATAAAACACAGTATGGACGGAAGAGTATAGAGGGGTTTATGCATACATTCCACCTGAATTTGAGAAAAATACATACATGTTTTCTCAAATAGCAAAAAAATAACACTCTGACAAGGGAGTTAGAAAAACAAAAAGCCGCCTGACGACGGCTTTTTATGTGTAGTATTAAAAAGTTTTTTGGATAAAGGAAGATGTTTCTAAATAGCCTTAGAGGTTGCCATCATATACACTTCGTGCGGGTCAAGGATAAGAACAACACTGCCGTCGCCCATAATACTTGCGCCAGAAAGGCCCTTTACGTCGCCCAGATAGGAACCCAGGGACTTGATAACAATTTCCTGTCTGTCCAGAAGCCGGTCCACCACAAGACCAAGGGGCCGGTCATTATCCTGTATAATAACAACAGAGAGAATTTCCGGTAATTCTTTTTCATGCGGCAGGTTAAGAAGTTCTGCCAGTTGGACAATACCCAACACTTCGCCACGCATGGTAACAGCTTTACGGCCTTTTACATTCGTCAGGCGGACAGATTCCAGCTTTGTGGTGGTGGAAACAGCGTCAAGGGGTATAGCGTACATCTGGTCATTCATTTTTATCATCAGGGCTTCGATAATGGCCAGGGTAAGGGGCAGAGAAAGAGTAAAGCGGGTGCCTTTGCCCATTTCTGTGAAAGTGCTGACACTGCCTTTGAGATTTTTGACATTGGTGCGCACCACATCCATGCCCACGCCGCGGCCGGAGATGTCTGTCACTTTTTCGGCAGAGGAGAAGCCTGGGGCAAAAATAAGGTCTACGGCTTCGCGGTCGTCCATATTTTTGGCTTCTTCGGGGGTGATGATACCTTTACGGATGGCGACTTCCCGCATTTTATCGGGGTCAATACCGGCACCGTCGTCTTCAATTTCAATGGCTACGGAATTACCTTTATGATACGCGCGCAGGGTTACGCGGCCTTTGGGGTTTTTGCCTTTGGCAATACGCACATCTTCCGGTTCTATACCATGGTCAACAGAGTTACGGATAAGGTGCATGAGGGGGTCGTTGATCACTTCCACCACACTTTTATCCAGTTCTGTTTCTTCGCCTTCCATCACAAGGTCCACTTCTTTGCCGGACTTGCGGGAAAGGTCGCGTACAAGGCGGGGGAAGCGGGAAAACACGGAGGAGACAGGCACCATGCGTACTTTCATGATGGTATCCTGCAACTCGTCTGACACGCGGGCCATAGCGTAGGTTGTTTCCGAAAGGTCCTGGGCAACAGCGGTAACGTCAACATTACCACCTGCTTCCAGTGTTTTGGTGATCATGGCATACCGGTTGCGGTTAATAAGCAGTTCACCTATAAGATTCATAAGGTGATCCAGCTTTTCGTGGTCAACCCGTATGCTGGAGGAAGCCGGTTTTTCTGCAGCAGCGGCCTGCGTACTTTGGGCAGGGGCGGCGGCTTTTGGGGCTTCTGCGGTGGGGCTTGGCTTGGGCGCAGCAGGCGCTTCTGCTGGGGCGGGAGAAGCAGGCGCAGCAGGTGCAGCAGGAGAGGCTGTTGGAGCAGTGGCGACTGGTGAAGGCGCAGCAGCGGCAGGTTCACTATGTTCTGCGGCGGCAACAGGTGCGGCGGCAGGTGTAGCGGCAGGGGCAGCTTCTGGCTGTGCCTGTTGCAAATCCGCCGGTTGTGTGGCGGCGGCCATGTCGCACACAATGGCAATTTCCTGCTCAAGCAGGTTCACCATGAGGGAGAGGTCCATATCCGTTTTCCGGGCCTGATCCACAATGCCGGCTGTACGTTCCGCGTATGTTTTTATTTCTGTAAAGCCCATAAAGCTGGAAGAATTGGCAATAGCCATAAGACTGCGGAAAATAGCGTCCATTTCTTCCTTGCGGGAAGGGTCTTTTTCTATTTCGGCAAGGCTGGCGACCATAATAACCCGTTGCTGGTGCACGGTGTTTTTATACATGGACAAATCGTCTTCGTCCTTATCGGCGCCTATGGGGATAATGGTGCTGCCTTCCTCAGAAGCAGGGGCGGCGGGGGCAGAATCTGCATCGCCTGGGGCGGCTGTAAGCAGGCTTTCCGGCAGGCTGATTTCACCACCTGCAACTGCCTGTTGCAACTGGGCCAGAAGTTCGGAGGAATCGTAGGGGGTGGCTGTGCCGGATGGCGGGTCAATAGCGTCCACCAGCGCGTCCAGAGCGTCTACCACCACCAGAAGCAAGTCCACCAGTTCATGGGTGACAGTAAGTTCATCGTGCCGCACACGGTTAAGCAGGGTTTCCGCTTCGTGGGTGAGGGAATTGAGTTCCTTATAGTCAATAATGCCGCTGTTGCCTTTCAGGTTGTGGAAAAAGCGGAACAGGTCGTTCACCAGTTCAGCATTGCCAGTGGGGTTTCTTTCCAGTTCCAGAAGGCCGGTGTTGAGGTTTTCGGTATTTTCCCGGGCCTCATCCATAAAATCTTTCAGGTGGCTGGCACCAAAAGCGGTAAGCGTAACAGGCTCCCGCAGGGGCAGGGTGCTTATCCATTCACGGGTGGAAAGGGCATTACGCATTTTTGCGTTGCCTGCCGCGGCTACCGGAGTGGCCGGAGTAGCGGGAGCGGCAGGCTCTGGCTGGGATGGCTGAGCGGGTTCTGGCTGAGCCAAAACAGGTTCTGGCGCAGAAACAGGGGCAGGCTCGGGTGCAGGAGCTGCCGCAGGCGGAGCAAGGGGAACAATTTCGCCCTGCACAGCGGCGCGTGCTGCGCCTTCCGGCAATGTACCGCCTGCCAGCAAGGTTTCAATAAGCTGGATAATATGTTCTGTGGGAACATCCCCTTCCTCATGGATTTTGTCCAGATTGTCTATCATCTGACGCAACGCGTCTGTAGACGCAAGGATAACGTCCATGATTTCCGGGGTGACCACCATAACACCTTTACGCAGTTCATCCAGAATATTTTCTGATTTATGGGCCAAATGGTTGATACGGTTTAAGCCCAGAAAACCGGATGCCCCCTTGAGAGAGTGCATGGGGCGAAAAATTTCGTTTAAAAGTGCAAGGTTATCTGGTGCTTTTTCCAGTTCAAGCAGGTTGGGTTCTATAGTCTCCAGATGCTCTTTGGATTCCAGAATAAAATCAGTAATAAGTTCCGGATCAAGAAAATCTTGGCTCATATGTTTCCCTTTTATGCGTAAGGCGGCCCAGTGTAAAAACAGCGAAACTGAACACGTGCGAGGTTTTGCGAAAAATAAGGCCGACAAAAGGCCTTTGACAAAAAGTCTTATCGGCTAACCGAGCAGCATCTTTATATTGCGCACCATTTTCTCTGGTTGGGCAGGTTTTACCATATAAAGGTTAGCGCCAAGGCGCATGCCTTTTTGGATATCTTCATCCCCGCTTTCCGTGGAAAGGATAATAATGGGGATATCCTTATACGCGCTTTGCTCCCGCACGGAAAGAATGAAGGAAAAACCGTCCATCCGGGGCATGTTGATATCCGTGAGGATAAGGTCAACATGGTCCATGGAATACAGCTTTTCCAGCCCATCCAGGCCGTCTTCTGCTGTTGTAACTTTTATGCCTTCTGCTTTAAGAATAAAGGCGACAAGATTACGCACCGTTTTGGAGTCGTCTACAATAAGAACAGTTTTGCTCATGGGATTTTCCTGGTCAACATGGTTCTTTTAAAATTAAAACTCTTCTGTCAGAAGCGCCTGCACAATTTTATCCACAGAGACAATACCCAGCAAATTTTCCCCAGTTTCAAAAAGACCCAGAAGAAGAGCGGCGCTTTCGCCCAGTTGGGTTTCCGCGTTCCATTCTATCTGGTTTGGGGTGGCTTTATGCATGGTATGGAGCTTGTCAATATGCAGGCCAATGTGTAACCCCTGACTTTCGCATATAATGAAGATGGTGGACTCAAGTTTAGGGGCGTTTTCTTTGCAGATTTCCTGATCTTCAGGCAGGACAAGAAGTTTTGAAAGAGAGACAACAGGGGTAATATGCCCGCGCAGATTAATAACACCAAGCAGATACTCGGAAGAACGGGGCAGCTTGGAGGGCTGCTCGTACCGGATAACTTCCACAATGGAATCAATAGGCAGCACAAACACCTGCCCGCACAGGTAAAAACCTACCATGGTAACCTGTTCCTGGCTACGCAAAACTTCCGGTAAGGTAGGGATATTTTCCTGCACTATTTCAGGAGGTTGGACCGGGGAGTGGGCAGGTGTAGAGGGTGTGTCTGCTGTGGCCTGTTTATAATCTGCGCCAGGGCCAGTGTTAAGGGCAGTTTTAAGGTTGGACACATTCGTCGTGGAAGA
This sequence comes from uncultured Desulfovibrionaceae bacterium, assembly GCA_964547565.1. GTDB lineage: Bacteria > Desulfobacterota > Desulfovibrionia > Desulfovibrionales > Desulfovibrionaceae > CAZPTC01. Next base: position 1,050 of record CAZJOG010000020.1, on the reverse strand, counting down.
CGGCTGGGCAGGTGCCCGTTGTTCCTGTTGTTCCAGTTGTTCCTGTTGTTTCTGTTGTTCTGGCTGCGCCTGTTGCGCCTGTTGTGCCTGTTGTTCTGGTGCAACACTTTGCACAGCCGGTGACTGTTTTGCGTGCGCCGTGCCTTCCATAATAGTTTCTGCCCGTGCGGGTGCAATAAGGCTGCTGGCGGCGCCTACCTCTATCCCCAGATATTTCTGGATAAAGGCCGCTTCTGCCGGGCTGATACTTTCGGCAGTTGCCGGGGAAAAATCCTGCGATTCAAAATATTCCATGGGCGATTTTACCATAAGGCTACCACTTCCTCTGCAAGGGCGGCATAGGCCAGCGCGCCTTTGCTATGCGGATCAATGTCATAAATCACTTTGCCAAGCGCGCTTGCTTCACGGAAGCGTGTGTCCATACTGACCACTGTGTGCAGCATGGATTCAGGCAATTTTTCATTCAGGGTATCCAGCACACGGGTGCACGCTTTGGCGCGTTTGTCATGCATGGTGGCAAACGCACGGTAGCGGATGGGCCGCGGCAGGGCTTTATTAAGGGTACGCACAGTGTCAAAAAGTAAAAGCAGGCCGTGCAAAGCAAGAAAATCTGTTTGTATGGGGATAAGCAAAAGGTCAGATGCCACAAGAGCATTAGCCATGACAAGGCCCATCTGGGGTGGGCAGTCCAGCACAATAAACTCATACTGCCGCCGAACATGGCGCAGGGCAACGGAAAGTAACATTCCTTTGCCTTTGCGCTCCTTCATTTCACTTTCCAGCTCTGCCATGCGGGTAGAACCGGGTACAAAATCAAAATGCTGGTCTTCCTGCCGCTGCAGAAGGGTAGGCCACAGGCTGGGCCAGGTTTCGGGGTCTGCACAAAACAGGTCATACACCGTGGGTACGCCTGCATCCGGGTAATAACGCATATGCACGGAGGCCGAAGTATGCGGGTCCAAATCCATCACCATCACAGATTTTCCCATAAGAGCCAGCGCAGCGCCAAGCGTAAGGGCTGTGGTGGTTTTGCCCACACCGCCTTTTTGA
>CAZJOG010000019.1:0-20017 GCA_964547565.1 uncultured Desulfovibrionaceae bacterium | reverse complement strand
GCAGAGCCCCTGCTGCCTACCCCTGCCTGTAGCTTATTTGACAATATCGGCTTTAAACAAAAACTCGCGGGAGGCAGTGCGGTATTTGAACAAGTCGGTATCCTGCAGGTCTTCCAGTTTTTTGGCAAGCCCCATAGCTTCCAGTTCCTCGCCCTGGCAGCGTTTAATCCAGTAGGGCATTTGTTTTTCGCCAGTGGCTTCTGCTATTTCGCGGGCAAGCTCGCCTGCTTCGGTGGGGGTAAGGTAGCGGAAGGAGTTTGCATCTGGCAGGGGGCGCAGTTGGAGGCTCACAAGGGATTCCTTGGCGGTTTTTGCAAGGTTAAGGGTTGTGGTGATGTCAGAAGGGGAGGGGGCGCTGGCGTACAGGGTCTGGTATATGGAGGCTGGGCCGGGGAAATTAACTTCCAGTTTATCCACAAGGTTGGCGGTCATAAGGCGGGTAAGGAGGTTGGGCTTGCGGCAGTCTGTACGCAGGCAGATGGAGAGGCCGCCTTCTTTGAGGGTTTTGACAAGGGTAAAGAAGTTGTCTTCTTGTCCGTCAGGGCAAGAAGAGGGGAAGAGGCCGGCAATCCAGCCATGCAGCAGGTCACTGCGGGTAACGCAGGGTTCAAGGGCATGGCCGGAAAGCAGGTAGGCGATAACTTCGCCTGATCCCTGTTTAATGGCTGTGCCGTCTGTGTAGATGGGAAATTCTACGCCTTCGGGGTTTCGGTAAATGGCGGAACGGTTGGCTCTGTAATAGGCGTTAAAGGCCTCTTTTTGCGCTACAAACTCGGTTTCATCGTAGGTTTGGCCAATGCTGTGGATATAGTTTTTGACAATTTTACAGCGGATACAGTTGGGTGCAGAATAAATGTGATGCATAAATCCCCCTGGGTGGTTGTGGTATGGGCAAAGTATAGCCCGGGGGAGAAGGAAGGGGGAAAAAAAGGTTTTTTGTACCAGAAGAAGCAATTAAAGGGTATTTGCTGATGGGGGTGTTCCTGTTAATAAACGCAAAAAACTCTGGCAACCGTGTGAAGCAGAAAGTGGCAAAAAAAGTAAAAATGTATAATGGGGGGCGGCTAAACGTAACTGACGGAAGCCGCGTCTATAAGGCGTGATAAATCCAATATTTCCAGTTTGCTTTTTGTATACACCCCAATGATATTTTTTTCTCGCAGGCCGGCGATAGCGCGGTTAATGCTGGAACGGTGAACGCGGAAAAATGCGGTAAGTTCACGCTGGCATAGGCAGGGAGAAAAAATACTCTGGAAACGGTGGTAAGAAGCCATATCAAGCAAGAGGCGTGCCACATTACGTTCTAATTTATGGGAGCCCACTTCATTGAGGCGGGTAAGTAAAATAGAATATTTGGCGCCAATGCTTTCCATAAGGGCAAAGCCCAGGTAGGGGTCTTCAAATATATGCTGGCGTAAAAGCTGGGTAGGAAAGCGTATAAGGTGGCATTCTTCAATCGCGCGGTATTCACTGGGTATAGCGCTATGCCCAATAACGTGCATTTCAAAACAAAGGGTCCCCCTGCCTAAATAAAAAAGGGGCAAAAGGCCGGTTTCCGTAACGCGGGAAAAACGCAACAGGCCCTCTTTTATATAATACACATACTGGGTTTCGTAATACAGGTTGTCCCCTTTGTTAAGGCGTATAGGCGCCCCAAGGTCCATATGCTTCCCCCAGAGGTCATCGTCATTATGGAGGAAATACGAAAGCTGAGGGCGTGTATAACTGTCTTCTGGAAGTTTTAGATTTGCCACGCGGTTGGTTTGCTTGAGGTACATACTGGCCTCGTGTACAGCTACAGGGTGATGGGAGTATTTCCCGATTGATGTGAAAATAACCCCGCATATTCTGCAATTGCTCTAGGAGTTAAGAATAACGTGGGAAACAAAAAAGCGCAAGAACGATAATTTTCTTTAAAAAAGGAAAAAGTAAGTTAAAAATAAAGCCCCCCTTTCGGGGGGCAACAGAATCAAGTAAGAAAAAACTAGAAGGTGTACTTGAAGTTCAAAGCAACACGCCAGCCATTGGTGTATTTGTAGCTGGGGTCACCAGGAACACTGCGCAGGCGGCTGCTGAAGTCAGTGATAACATAACCAACTTCCAGCATGGCGGCGAGGTTTTTGTAGATGTTGTAGGTGGTGTCAAAGTCGATTTCGATAAGGCTGTCGGATGTGCTCATGTAGCCAGTGGGGAAAGTTTTGGTGGAAAGTCTGGTAGCATTGGGGTTAAGTCCCAGACTGGCCAGGTAGGTTGCATAAAGGCCGGTTTCCAGGTTACGCAGCATACGGTTGCTGTTGGTGCCTTGCACATAGGTGACACGCAGGCTGTGGAACAGGTTTTCCATAAAGGAGGCATTGTTCCACTGTGCGCTTACGCCCCATGTACCAGCCGGGGTAGCCACAGCCATGGTGGAGCTTACGCCGTAACGGCCAAGGAAGGTGGTGGTAGCACCCGGGTTAAAGGCGGCGCCGACTGTAAGCGGACGTTCAGAGCCATTGGTTACGCTTTTGTCGTCGCCGCTGGCATACCACAGTTTTAAAGTAGGCAGACCATACTGGGTTTTGTAAGAAGCAGAAGCACCCACAAACCAGCCGGAGCGGCGGTTTTGTGCATGTTTATTGTTCAGGGAAGAATAGAAGGCATCAATGGCAAAGGTGAAGGGGTCAAACTTGGTTACGTTAAGCGCGCCGCCGATCCACCAGGCAAAACCATCACGCGAGGCCCAGGCTCTTGGGTTATGCCCACCGTGGCCATTCAGAATAGAGCCGGCAATGGCAAATGGGGAAGGACGGAAGTCAAATGTACCCTGGCCTGTTGCATAGGGGTTGGTCACAAGGTCAACATTGCCACCAATGGCACCAAGCAAAGCCCAGGGGGTAAAATCTACGCCATCAAAGCGCATGGGGGCAGTGATGCGGAACAAATCCACAGTTCTGCCGGCACCTTTTACAACATTCGTGTTGCCAACCGCGTTGGAAGCGGCGGGGCGTAACCAGGCAAAACCAAGGGTTGCCCAGTCATTCACAGGGACGGTCACTGCCACCTGGCCAATACCATCAGAAGCAAGAACCGGGTTCATGCGGGTAGCATTGGGGATAAAGCCACCGGCAAAACCCATACGCACAGAAGCTTTTGTGTTGGGGATAATCCAGTCAATATACGCAAAGCGGGCGGCAACATTGGGTTGTTCGCTCATGCCCCATCTGTCAAGGTCAGAAAGAGTTGAGTGGCTGCCTGCGCCCCATACGCCTTTGTTATTGGAGCCGCCAACCTGCAATTCAAGTGTACCGGAAAGTTGTTCAGATACAATAAAGTTTAAGCCTACCTGCATGCGCTGTTTGGCATTAAACTTGCCCGCATGGCCAGCAGTAGAGGGCACGCGGCCTTGCTCATACTGGCTCATGTTCAAATAGTCACGCACATGGCTGTTGCGTTCAAACACCAAGTCAAACGCGCCATAGACTTTAAGTTCCACAGCGCTGGCAGTACCGGCGGAAAAAACCATCCCGGCGGCCAGAAGAAGCGTCACAAGCTTTTTCATGTTATTCCTTCCTTCAAAAGGGGGTGTAGTCCCAAAAGAGGGGGACGAGGGTCGCTCCAAAATATGGGGTGACGCACGTGAAAAAGAGTGTGAGAAAAAAGAGGGGGGAGAAGTCTGGAGGCGTGCGACTGTTGCCAGTAACGATAACCAGTTGGTGTGAAATCTTTTTATGCAGGAGTGAAAAAAAAGTCAAGCGAATTAATAAAAATTTTTTGACAAAAAATTATTTCTTGTAGTATACTGAAATAATAACAGAATATGCGAAAAGTTAAGAGATTTTACCCCTCTCTAAGCAAAAAGGGTGCAAGAAGATGCGCACAAAAAAACGTATTGTCCAATTTTTTTGACAACACGCAGGGGATAATGTGCTTAAAACATAAAGCCCCTTGCGGATGCAAAGGGCTTTATGTTTTTTAAGTTCCTGGCCGAAATTGAGAAATTAGAACGTGTACTTGAAGTTCAATGCTACACGCCAGCCATTGGTGTACTTGTAGCTGGGGTCACGAAGGACACTACCAACACGCTGGCTGTCACGCTGACGGGTGCTGAAGTCAGTGATGACATAGCCGATTTCCAGCATAGCAGCCAAGTTTTTGTAGATGTTATAGGTGGTATCAAAGTCAATTTCAATAAGGCTATCCGCTGTGCTCATGTAGCCAGTGGGGAAGGACTTAACAAGGCCACCTGTGCCAACTGCCAAGTTTTTCAGCATACGGTTGCTGTTGGTGCCTTGCACATAGGTGACACGCAGGCTGTGGAACAGGTTTTCCATAAAGGAAGCTTGATTCCACTGACCGCTTATACCCCATGTACCGGCAGGTGTAGCAAGAGCCATAGAAGTGGCAACACCATAACGGCCAAGGAAGGTGGTGGTTGCACCCGGGTTAAAGGCACCGCCAATGGTAAGCGGACGTTCGGAACCATTGGTTACGCTTTTGTCGTCACCGCTGGCATACCAAACCTTCAAAGTAGGCACACCGTATTGGGTTTTGTAGGCAGCAGAAGCACCCACAAACCAGCCGGCGCGGCGGTTTTGTGCATGTTTGTTATTCAAGGAAGAATAGAAGGCGTCCACCGCAAAGGTGAAGGGGTCATACTTGGTTACGGTAAGCGCAGCGCCTAACCACCATGCAAAACCATCACGAGGAGCCCAACCACGATTCAAGTTTTGGGGGTTATGACCGCCATAGCCATTTGCTATAGAACCAAGAATAGCAAAAGGTGACGGGCGGAAGTCAAAGCTACCTTGGCCTGTCCCATACACGTTGCTTACAAGGTCAACATTGCCACCAATGGAACCAAGCACGGCCCACGGGATAAAGTTTACGCCATCAAAGCGCATGGGAACTTTAACGCTGAACAGGTCCACATTTTTGCCAGCGCCTTTTTCGGGGTTTACATTACCCACGGCATTGGAAGCGGCAGGACGTAACCAGGCAATGTTCACGGTTGCCCAGTCATTCACAGGAATATTCACTGCAACTTGGCCAATGCCGTCTTGGGCAAGCACAGGGTTCATCAGGGTAGCGCTGGGAAGAACGCCAGGCGCAAAGCCCATACGAACGGAAGCGTTGGTGTTAGGCACCATCCAGTCAATATACGCAAAGCGGGCAGCCACGTTGGGCTGATCGCTCATACCCCATTTGTCGAGGTCAGAAAGAGTTGTGTGGTTGCCAGCGCCCCACACACCTTTGTTGTTAGCGCCACCAACTTGCAGTTCCAAACGGCCGGAAAGCTGTTCAGACACAACAAAGTCTAAGGCAACACGCATACGTTGTTTGGCGTTAAACTTGCCAGCCTGCACAGAAGGGAAACCAATGCTTCCATTACTGTAGTGATTCTGGTTGATGTAGTCGCGCACATGGCTGTTGCGTTCAAACACCACGTCAAAGTCACCGCTAACTTTCAGTTCCACAGCGCTTGCGCCTGTGGAGGTGGAAACAAGCATGCCTGCTGCCAAAAGGAGAGTCATTAATTTTTTCATGTCTTTCCATCCTTCAAGAAATGTTAATCCCCAAGTGGGGGTTATCGGTAAAACCGATGGCGTGCTGGCCCTCACCAGCTCGCGTAATTTCTGTCTAAGGCAATTCTAATAGCATGTCAAGCATTAGAATAAAAAAATTTTGACAAAATATTTTTATTCTTATAACATACTGTAATAAATAAATTTATAAAATACACTTTGCTGATAAAAGCCAAGAAAATATCCGTGGAATTTATGAAAAATACTTTTGATGTACAAATTTTATGACAGCAATACAGCTAAGGGCATTAAAAACAAAAGCCACGGTTACCCGTGGCCATAGGCTACATATCCAGGCAATATTAAGCTTTACGAATATCGCTGGCTGCGCGTCTTTTTTCCCACAGACGCATATCTTTCATTTTTTTGCGGCGTTCACGCTGCAAGTCTTTACATACAAGCGGTGTGCCTTTTTTCATGCCCCATTTTGCGCGGTACGATTCCGGGTCAAGCCCGTGCATAGCCAAATGTTTGCGGGTAAGGATTTTAAACACTTTACCGCATTCCAGACAGGTAATAGTTTTTTCTTTAATGGCTTTTGCAGGGGGGACACTGGGAGTAGAAGCGCATTCTTTTTCACATGCACCGTCTTCCATGTTTTTAAAGTTAGTTGCAAGTGCACGTACCATCGAAGTAATTTCTTCTTCAGACATGACGCGAACGGCAGCTTGCGCTTTGACAATTTCCAGAGCTTGTTTGAAGTTGTCATCCATACCGCTTTCCTTTGTATAAAAATTTTCTTTTGATTCTACACGTGCATAACATAATGTTTTTGTCTATGTCTGCGCCTTTACCGTATAGAAGCTTTGACAAGAGCCCATGCTCATGTACACACTCCCATCTTCTCTACATAAAATCCGAGGAAAAGGCAAGCGTTTTCTTCACTTTATTAAGGTAAAGGTTTTATGAACAGAGAATTTTATATACCGTTGCTTATAGTGTGCTGAGGTGGCAGGTAGGCTACCTGACCTTTATAACTCATTGTGCAACCACAACTTGGGCATACAATGGTAAAAGGACTGACGGGTTCTTGATTAAGTTGAAAAGAATTGGGTTCTACCTGTGGAGTGTGTAAACTGGCAGAAGGTACTAATGTAAATCCCAATTTGTTGGCCATATAGTCTAATGGCTTTAAATTTCCCGTAAAAAGCATAAGTTGGAAGAGTGTTTCAACAGAAAGTTTAGCACCTTTATCATGGGGATTCGCTTCACGCAAAAGAGTGGGATAGGGTTTATTAATAGCGCGAGCAAGCTCTTTTGCTGGAATGGGGCTATCCATGACAAGATGGTGGACTATTGTGGAAAGTTCTAAAGACATAATAGCTCCTTTGTCAGGTTAAGGAATATAAAATATCTGCTTACAAATATTGAATAGTCGATTTATTATATATCGTCAAGTGTTTCTTGAAAATTATTTTTTAAGCACACTCTAACATTCCAATATTATTATAGAAAAAAATACATTACATAATATTAAAGCATACTCAAATCGATAATTAAGGTTATAGAGACAGTGGTTGGGCGATATTTAATACCGTGAATAAGAATACTTTGGCACCATAAAATCTGTATTGTGTATTTTAGTAGCTGGATAAAAAATATATGTAAAAATCGATATACCACATAAAAAAGCGCCCGATATTTCTACCGGGCGCTTTTTATTACTCTAAAACAGGAAAAAAAATACCAACCTCCAAGTATATGGAGGTAAAAACCCTTGTCTTTGTACCGCACCACCAGGAGCAGCAAGAGAAAACCGGGTTTGTGATATTTGTCTGGATTAGCGGATCAGGAATTCAAAAATTCTTTTAATTCTTTCCCTGCGCGGAAAAAGGGCAAACGCTTGGGTTGTACGGATACTTTAACACCCGTGCGGGGGTTACGGCCGGCATACCCTTCGTATTCTTTTACTTTAAAGCTTCCAAAGCCGCGTATTTCTACCCGGTTGCCGTCCATCAGCGCGCTTTTCATAGAATCAATAAATGTATTGACCACAAGCACGGATTCATCCATAGAAATATTGGATTGTTCTGCAAGCGTCTTAATAAGTTCACTTTTATTCATACTTACTCCAAAATCGGTGGTGTTGTGCGTATCGACAAAAGTGAAGATACACAAAAACTTTTGTCTTAGCAAGCCTGGATTCGCGGTCTGCGTCAATTCTTTAAATACACTCTTTTTTTACTGCAATTTTTGCAAAAAAACTGACGTATATACACAAAGAATGCAAAATATTGTGAGAAGGCATACAAAAAAGATTATGTAAGTTCCATAACGTAGCACGGGTCAGGCAGGTTGCCTTCCTTCATGGTGTATACGCGCTGGTGAAGTTTTTTTGCTTTTGCGCGCAAAAAGATACACATACCCCGGGCTATTCCCTTGCACTGTGGGTAAAAGAGGGGTAAAGCCGCATTGCTTCAGCAGGTTACACATGCTTGGCAGTGTAAAATAATGCAGACGCATGATTTGCCGGGTAAGGGGATTAGCGGAACTGAACTGCCCCTTAAGATTCCATGCAAATGTTTGACGATTATCAAAACCCACAAGTACAAGACCATTCTCCGGCAGTGCATAATACGCTTTTGTAAGGGCAAGATGCGGGTAAGGGATTTCTTCCAGAGTGCCGCAAAAAGAAAAAATGTGGGCTTCCCCTGTAAAACTGGCGGTCATATAGTCGCAGGCACTGGCGGAAAGACCAATTTCCCGGAGGGCAGAAGCGGATTCTTCCCGTATGTCTAATGCTGTTACACGGAAGTTTGAATCTGCCGCTGTAAGAGCCAATGCCCCGTCCCCGCAGCCTATATCCAGCCATATAGTGTCACGCTGGTACAGTTTTGGCAGTAATGCCGCTGTTTTTGCCACAAGTGTAATCATTTCCGGCCGTTTTTCCGTATACGTATCGGCAGAAAGTATCTGTGGGGGTAACTGGCTGAAAATATGCGTTTTTGCTTTACTGTTCCAGAAAGCCAGAGCGTGCAAATGCCCGCATTTTTCGCACTGTATCCACACCTGACGCCCAGGTAAACGGGCATCCCAGCCGGGGGTGCCTTCAAAATTTAAAGGATGCCCCTGCGCAGGAGGTATGGCATGGCACAATGGGCAGGTGCCAAAATGGATTTGCCAGGAATTTTTTTGCAGGTTCAGGTCTTGCGCTGTGTCTGTGTAGGCTTTGCCATCCAGTGTGCCGATATTTTCCTGCAAAATAGCAGGCGGAAAAACCGGGTCTTTTGCGGAAGGCATCCAGAAGGGTGGGGTATTTTCCTCAAAAACAGAGACAGGGGGAATATCCATGTGGTCTGGTTTTAAGCCCTGTTTGGCGCGCTCCAGCATGGCAAGAAGCGCATTTTCAAAATGCCGTGTGTAGCGTTTGGTGTTAAAAAGAGGGAATTGTTTTTTATTTTCTGCAAGCCTTTTTTTCAACAGGGCAAGTCTTGCCGGGTTAAGGGCCAGGGCCACGGCCATGTCTTCCATTTCCTGCACACTGCGACAGGCACATTCTGCAAGGCCCACATGGAACAGAAGGCTGGTGCTGACGCGGGAAGCAAAATGTTCCCCTGTAACAGTCAGCACGGGAACACCCGCCCACAAAAGGTCTGCCGTGATGGTATGGCCATTATAGATAAGGGTGTCCAGGGCTATATCTGCCAGAGATGCACGGGTTAAATGCAAGGGAATATTGGCGGTATTGCCCGCAAAAATAATACGCTCCGGCGCTACACCGTGGGCTTGTGCGCATTCTTGGAAAACACGCATCATCTGTTCTTCATCCGCTTTTTGCCAGAGTACACTGTTGGGTACACGCGCCAGTATGCGCATCCACAATTCCACAGACTCCCTGTTGAGTTTGAACGAGCGGTTAAACGAACAGAATACCACCGTGTTTTCAGGCAGTCCCACATCTTCCCGGCAGACAGGGTTAGCGGCCAGAAAACGCTTGTCGTCCTGCGGCATAAAGGCTTCCGGCAGGCGGCAAAGTTTTTCCGCATAATGGGGTTTGCTGGAATCTGGCGTGATAATACGGTCTGTGATGATATAATCCACAGCGCTTACACCTGTTGAGCCCGGGAAACCCAGAAATGTGGCTGTTACAGGGCAGGGCCGCAAGGCCAGAGCGCCTATGCGGTTTTTGGTGGTAATGCCCATAAGGTCTATAAGAATATCCACCTTATCGTCATGCACAAGGCGGGCAACTTCTTCATCGGGTTTTTCCCGCACGTCAATTTGCTTGGTCACGATTTTTTTAAAGCGGCTGTATTGTTCCCCTGCTTCTTTCATACCATCGTCATAGGCATAAATTTCAAATTTTTCTGGGTTTAGGTTTTCCAGCATGCCTATAATAAGGGTAATAACAGGGTGCGCCGCAAAATCGGCAGAAAGAAAGCCCACCCGTATTTTAGGTTTGGGGCTATACGCACCGTCAAAAAGTGGCACAAGGGCATTAATTTCTTCCATGGAGGCGCGGGCAACAGCCAGATTAACCGCCTCATTTTTTGTGCGTGCAATATTGTAAAGCGGTATTTCACGCGCTATATGGAAAATACCTTTTTCATAGTAGTTTTTTTCCAGCTCGTCCGCGTATCTTTCTGCTTCCGGCCAGTTGCAGATGCCTTGCGCCCCGCAAATAAGAAGGCCAAGGAAACAGGAGGGATCGGGGGATATTTCTGCGCGGCGTTTTACTACCTGATACGCTTCTGAAGGCATTTGCGAAAAACGGAAAAGATTTTCAGCCAAAACAAGGGGGTCGTCATGGTTGGCATGTTCCAAAAGAAAATGCGCGTGCCCGCAACCCGGGTTGTACAGGGTAGAGGTGAATAAAAGGCGGCCAACAAGGTAGTGGGCTTCCCCGTCATCCGGGTTTAGTCCCAGAGCAAAGCGGGCATACAGTATGGCCTCGTCAAGTTCCCGGCAGGCATAACAGCATTCTGCCACGCGGCGCCAGAGAACCGGCGAAAGAGTATCCCCTTTTTGCGCGCACTGTATGTATAAGGCTTTTGCCTCTTTGTACCTTTCCGCCATGCGCAGGGCGTCTGCCAGTGTGATACTGGCCTCCGTGGAGCGGCTTGCGGGCGGTATTTTACGGAGCAGGGCAAGGGCCGCTTCCCCGTTATTTTCCTGGATTTTCTGGCATGCCAGATTAAGAAGTTCCTGCATGCCGGCTGTGCTTGCAGGTTTGGTCATACGCGGTATTCTGGGGCGAAAAACAACATGACGCATAGGCTTATCTTCCCTGTCAGATTAAACTTCTTTCCATTTTTTGTAGCAAAAAACATGCCAAAAATCCAGCTTATATTGTATGCTTGCTTCTCCCATGTTTTCGTGTATACTTTTTGCCAGCAAGAACCCTGTACGGCAGGGTGCTTAAATTTTGCGGCCCCAACGCGGGAGGTGTCCATGTTTGGCATTGGGATGCAGGAACTACTTGTCCTGCTTGTGATTGTACTTATCATTTTTGGAGCAAAAAAATTGCCTGAAATTGGCGGCGGACTTGGGAAAGCTATACGGAATTTTCGTCAGGCTGCTTCCGAACCCGATGAAATAGATGTGACCCCAAAGGCTGATGCCCCGAAGAAAGAAGAAAATTCCGAACACCGTTCGGCTTAGTATCTTCCAAAGTATCCTTAATTATTGCGAGGTTGGGTATGGTTGTTGAACAACTTTCTATTTTTCTTGAAAACAAGGCCGGTCGTCTTTTAGACGTAACCCATATTCTCAGCGAAGCCAAAATTAATATCCGCGCGCTTTCTCTTGCCGATACTTCGGATTTTGGTATTTTGCGTGTTATTGTGGATGATACGGAAAAAGCAAAAAACCTGCTTAAAGATCGTGGCCTTACTGTTGGCCGTACCAATGTGGTGGCTGTTGAAGTGTCCGATGTGCCCGGTGGGCTGGATACTGTGCTTACCCTTTTGGGTGAGGCCCGCATTAATGTAGAGTATATGTACGCTTTTGTACAACGCAATAAGGATAACGCTACCTTGATTTTCCGCTTTGATAAAACAGATGCCGCTTTGGAAGTGCTGAAGAGCCACAATATTTCTATTGTTCCTGCCAGCGCTATTGGAAAATAAAACACTGTGTTTGTATAGAATCTGCGTGGAATTTGGGTTGAATCTGGGCTGAATTTACGCTGAATCTATACGGGAAAAGCCGTTTTTTTGTATTCCGTGTTTTTTTGCCCGGGCAGTTTGTCTGCCCGGCATAAAAAGCACGGAATTTTTGTTGCAAACAGACAGGGTTTATTCCTGCCAGCCGGCCTGGCCTATGAGGTCTACAAACGCAACAGATGCCGCGCTTGCTACAGAATACGACAAACCTTTTTTATGGACAAGGGTAAGGCGTTGTTTCCCGCGCTCTTTTCCCACAGGGATAATAAGCAGGCCGGAAGGCGCAAGCTGCTGGGCAAGGGTTTCCGGTATACCTGGGCCGCCTGCGGCTACAATAATTCTTTCGTATGGGGCATTATGCTGCCAGCCAAGCGTGCCATCCGCCAGCTTTGTTTCGATACTGTGCATACCCAAAGCCGCAAAACGGGCTTTTGCTTCCAGATACAAAGGTTCCAGTCGTTCCACTGTAAAAACCTTCATCCCCATAGCAAACAAAACAGCGGCCTGGTACCCGCTGCCTGTGCCTATTTCCAGAACAGACATGCCGGGTTTCAGCTCAAGGGCCTGCAGCATACTCCCCACAATATACGGTTGGGATATTGTTTGCCCGTAGCCAATGGGAAGCGGTCTGTCGTCATACGCGGTGGGGGCCAGAGCGTCCGGCACAAAAAGATGGCGCGGCACTTTTGCCATAGCCGCAAGCACGGCCTGGTTTTGGATGCCCCGCGCCATAAGTTGTTCCTTGACCATACGCTGGCGTGGTATACGAAAATCAAGCTCCTGCAGCACAACACCTTACCTTCATTAAAGGGTTTTTCACGAATCCTGAAACGAATACTCTAGACATTCTGTAAAATTTCTCCAGATTTTGATTGACGCCCCGCAAAAAGTCAAGCATATTTCTTGCATAACGCACGGGCCTGTTTTTGCCATGCCCCATTTTCCATGTTTTTTTTCAGGCAAAAACCGCAAAAGTTTGCCCGTAGTTTTGAAATGGAGGTTTTGTATGGTTATAGTAGCAGATGTAATGACGGACACGGTATACACCCTCCAGCCATCTGACTCATTAAGTGAAGCACGCACACTTATGCACCTTGCCAAAATACGGCATACCCCGGTAACAGATGATGCCGGAAATTTTGTAGGCCTTATCACAAACCGCGACTTACTGGCCTGCACAATATCGCGTTTGGCGGAGATTGAGGAAAGTGTCCAGCAGGAGCTGGATACGGCTATTTCTGTGCTGGAAGTGATGCAAACAAATGTGACCTGTGTAACACCTTCCACACCGCTGAAAGAAGCGGCGGAGATTTTATACGGGGAAAGACTCAGCTGCCTGCCTGTTTTGGATGGCCGCACACTTGTAGGTATTTTAACGGAAGCGGATTTTGTTAAATATGTTCTTACTCTGCTTAACGCTTCCGCCTGATGAAACCTGTGCCCCGCACGTTTAACCCTTGCGGGACAGACACGAAATTATGCCGAACCCCAAAAGGGTTTGGCTCTTGAGGATTATTATGGCAAAACGTCGTTCTCCCCTGTTTCTTTTTTTCCTTGCCCTGCTAGGGGTGGGCTTGGCTTTTGGTGGGTATCTTTTATTTAAGGATATGCAGGTTCCTTCTATCACTATCCCCATGGATACGGAAGGGAATGTTTCCCCGACAAAACCTATTTTTATTTCCACCTCAGATGCTTCCGGTATTCGCTCCATAGAAGTGACCATACGCCGCAGTGGGCAATCTATGGTGATTTATCAGGAAAAATTTAATCCTCTCTTCCACAGCCAGACAGTGTCTTTTTCTTTAAAAGATGCCAAACTGCCGGATGGTGCCTTTGATCTGGAAGTAAAAGCGACGGACGGCTCCTTTGCCGGCCTTGGACGTGGGAATGTTGCCACCGCCACATTTACCATGCATATGGATACGCAACCACCCAGAATAGCAGTAAAAACACTTGCGCCTGCCGTAAAGCGCGGGGGAAGCGCCCTTATAGCCTACACAGTATCAGAATCCGCAGGGAAAACAGGCGTCAGGATACAAGATATGTTTTTTGAGGCGTATAAGCAGGAAAACGGCCTGTATGTATGCCTGTTCCCTTTTCCTTATTATATGACAAGCGCCGATTATTCCCCGGAAATTATGGCGGAAGATATGGCAGGCAACAGCACATCCAGCCGTTTGCTTATTAATGTGCAAGGCCGCAATTTTACAACAGATACCCTGAATATTGGCGACAGTTTCCTTAACGCCAAGGCCGAAGAACTTGCTAAACTTTGCCCGGAAGAAACCAACCCGCTTAACCAGTATATATGCGTTAATTCCAAAGCCCGTGTAGAAAACGATGCGTTCCTTCTTGCCCTTGGGCAAAAAAGTTCCCCTGTGTTTCTGGCCTCCGGCCCCTTTGTGCGTTTGCCAAAAGCTGCCCAAAAGGCGGGCTTTGGTGATTTCCGCACCTATATGTCAAGTGGCGCTAAAATTGATGAACAATACCACACAGGGGTAGACCTTGCCTCTACTGCCAAGGCGGATGTGCCGGCTACCAACAGTGGTGTGGTGGTGTTTACTGGTTATTTGGGGATTTATGGCAATCTTGTTGTGGTGGACCATGGCCTTGGCCTTATGTCCTTATACGCCCACCTGACCGATACCTTTGTGAAAGTGGGGGATGCCGTAAAAACCAACCAGCCTGTGGGTACCACTGGTACCACGGGGCTTGCTGTGGGTGACCATGTACACTTTGGTTTTCTTGTCCATGGTGTACCCGTGCATGTGGGCGAATGGCTGGATACAAATTGGGTGAAAAACAATATCACAAGCAGGATGAAGTAACACCTGCTGTTCCGCCTGGAATATGGGGGGAAAATGGTCACACTGACGCTACAGGTTTCAACTGATTTGGCAAGTGAACTCTCTACTCTTGCAGAATCTACGGGTCGCAGCCAGGCGTTTCTTCTGGAAGACGCACTTGCCATGTATCTCAAGCGCGAAGAATGGCAGATAACGGAAATCCGCAAAGGTTTGCGTGAGGCTGAAAATGGAGAATTTGCGAGTGCAGAGCGTGTAGACACGCTTTGTAAAAAATGGGGATACCATGCAGGTTAAATGGCTGGATAAAGCCCTGGATAACCTTGACGAAGAAATGGAGTATATAGCGCGTGAGGACTCAGATGCCGCCAATCAGGCATTTAAACACGTTATGGAACAGGTAAATTCTTTGGCCCAGTTTCCCCACAAGGGCAGACCGGGCAGAGTGGCCGGTACCCGAGAGCTTGTTATACAAAAGTACCCGTTTCTTGTCCCATATACAATTGAGTATGGCTGTGTTGTGATAATCAGAGTATTCCATACAAGCAGGCAGCTTCCCGATACTTGGTAATTTTCTTATTTTCCTAAAAAAGCCAGGGCCTTTGGTTTTTCCAAAGGCCCTGGCTTTTGTATATGAAGCCGGGGTATACCCGGCAAAGGGAGGGTTATTTCACTTCTGTGAAGTCAGCGTCCATCACATCATCGTCAGGCTTGGGGCCAGGGCCACCTGCACCAAAACCAGCCGCACCCTCAGGGCCACCGGCAGGGCCGCCCTGTGCGGCTTGCTGCTGGTACAACTGTTCTGCCAGCTTATGGGAAGCTTTGGCCAGTTCGTCTGTGGCATTTTTTATAGCTGTGGTGTCACTGCCTTCCATAGTCTTTTTCAAGGATTCCATGCGGGTTTCCAAATCTGCCTTTGTGGCGGCGTCCAGTTTTTCGCCTAAATCCTTTATAGAGCGCTCTGTGCCGTAAATCAAATTGTCGGCATGGTTGCGGGCTTCAATAAGCTCTTGCTTTTGTTTATCTTCAGAAGCATGGCTTTCTGCTTCATGGATAAGGTTTTGTATTTCTGTTTCCGAAAGACCGGAGGAAGCGGTAATCTGGATAGATTGCACTTTGCCTGTTCCCATGTCTTTGGCGGAAACATTGACTATGCCGTTGGCGTCAATATCAAAAGTCACTTCGATTTGGGGCATGCCACGCGGCGCTGGCGGGATGCCGGTAAGGTCAAAGCGGGCCAGGGTCATATTGTCGGAAGCCATGGGGCGTTCGCCCTGGAGAACGTGGATGGACACAGAAGGCTGGTTATCCGACGCTGTGGTGAATACCTGGCTTTTGCGTGTGGGGATGGTGGTGTTGCGTTCAATAAGTTTGGTGAACACACTGCCCATGGTTTCAATACCAAGGGAGAGCGGGGTCACGTCCAGAAGCAGCACGTCCTTGATGTCGCCGGCAAGCACTCCACCTTGGATAGCGGCACCCATAGCCACCACTTCGTCTGGGTTCATGGAGCGGTTGGGTTCTTTCCCAAAAAACTCGCCCACTTTCTTTTGCACCAGCGGCATACGGGTCATGCCACCCACCAGTACCACTTCGTCAATTTGCCCGGCAGAAAGCTGGGCGTCTGCCAAAGCTTTGCGGCAGGGTTCAATAGTGCGCTGCACCAGGTCTTCCACAAGCTGTTCCAGTTTTGCGCGGGAAAGCTTCATAAGAAGGTGTTTGGGGCCGCTTGCATCTGCGGTGATAAAGGGCAGGTTGATTTCTGTTTCCATAGCTGTGGAAAGTTCTTTTTTGGCATTTTCCGCCGCTTCTTTTAAGCGTTGCAAAGCCATGCGGTCTTTGGCAAGGTCAATGCCAGACTGCTTTTTGAACTCATCCACAAGGTACTCAATCACACGTTGGTCAAAGTCTTCGCCACCAAGGAAGGTGTCCCCATTGGTAGCGCGTACTTCTACAACATTGTCGCCCACTTCCAGAATGGATATATCAAATGTACCGCCGCCAAGGTCAAACACGGCGATTTTTTCGTTGCTTTTTTTATCAAAACCATACGCCAGAGATGCGGCGGTGGGTTCGTTGATAATACGTTTTACGTCAAGGCCGGCAATACGGCCTGCGTCCTTGGTGGCCTGCCGTTGGGCGTCGTTAAAGTACGCCGGTACGGTGATAACGGCTTCTGTCACAGTTTCGCCAAGATACGCTTCCGCGTCTTGTTTCAGTTTGCCAAGAATAATGGCGGAAACTTCCGGTGGGCTGTATTCGCGGCCATCCACACGGATAGCGGTGTCCCCATTGGACGCAGCCACAATTTCATACGGGGAATGGTCTTTCCAGCGTGCCACTTCAGGCGCATCAAAACGGCGGCCCATAAGGCGCTTGACGGCGAAAATAGTACGTTCAGGGTTTGTCACTGCCTGCCGTTTGGCTGTTTCACCCACAAGGCGCTCTTTATCTGTAAAGGCAACTATGGACGGAGTGGTGCGGCCACCATTGGGATTGGTGATGCATTTTGGGTCTTTTCCCTCCATCACAAACACGCAGCTATTTGTGGTGCCTAAGTCAATGCCAATAATTTTACCCATAGAGATTCTCTCCTTCAATGTATGCGTAATCCGTCACGGGGGCCTTACGGCAAAGCCATGACGATGTATCGTTCGCAAAAGAAGTTAAGTCTCTTTTAGGCCTCGTCTAGGGGGGAAACGTTTTTTTTTGAAAAAAATTTGCCTGTATCCACAGGACAAAGCGTTGGTGGGTATCTGAAAAAAATGGGTAACTCCCCATAATACAATGATTTAAAAATATCCAGAGCACCCCGGGAAGAGCGCGCCTTTTGGTATGTTTTTAAACTTGGCTTCCAGAACACTTCTATAATGCACTGTTGTTTGCGCATATACGCGAGAAGTGTTCTGGCAGGATTGCTTTACAGGGCTTCTTCTTCTGTGTCCAGTATTTTGTAGGAACGAACAAGCAAAGCTTCTGTTTTTTCTTCCTGTTCCTCATTTTCCAGGGGAGAAAGCACACAAACGGCTTCCACCTGTATGCTGACCATGTCCACAAAGTCTGCGCCGGCACACTTGGTCAGCACGGGGTATTCTTCGCCGGAATCTGTGATTAAAGACATACGGCAATTCTTTGGGGGAGTGGCACAGGGGGCTATATACCCGCAAAGTCTTGTCAGAGAAGGTGTCGTCATGGAAGTTGATCCTCAAAAAAACGTCAGTAGGGCAGTTTTTTGTTCAGGGAACTGCGTATAGGCAACCATACCTTCTTTTTCAAAAAAATCTTTGCTTTGTCAAGAGGGAAACAGGGAAGAAACAAAGTGGGACTTCTTTTTTTATCACGCATGGGGAAATTCCTCTCTGTTGACATTCTGCCAAAGGTCTTTATGCTTGTGGCATGGCAATACTATCCATACATTGCGGCAAGAAGGGGCCGGAGTTTGGCAGACGGGATTTTTGGCTTGTGCAGGAACTGGCTGCCAGAGAAAATTTTTTGGCACTTACGCACCCTGGTTTTTTGGCCGAAAGGGCAGAAAAAGCCGCAATGCCTTTTGAAGCTCTTACATGCGGCACTTTTGCCTTGTGGCGTAATGCGCGGCGCTTGCGCCGCTTTTTGTCTGCCCACCCTGATGTGGATATTCTGCTGACATTTGACCGGCCCGGGGCAAAAATGGCAACTCTTGTGGCGAAACTTTTAAGCCAGGAGCGGAAAACAAACAATCTGCCAGATTTGCGTGTTGTGCATATTGTGCATGAAGGGCATGATAAACCCGCGTTACTGAAAAAATGGCCGTATAAAAACGCCTTTGCCTCTGTTTTTGATACACAGGCGCAACTGCGTGAATTAAGCCCGGCAGACCCCAAGGCCGCCGGGTTACGCTTTGTCTTGCCACCCTGCATCCAGGCGGATGCGTATTCGCGTTGCCCCCAAACACCTTCGCATTTTCGTTTTATGGTGCCATTGCCTATGGTTATCCCCAAGGATATAGAAACTGTTCTTCACGCTATGGCGGATTTGCAGGCTATGGCACTGGAAACACGGCCCTGGGAAGTGCATATTGTGGGAGAAGGGCATTTGCTTGAACCTTTACTTGCTCTTGCCAACCATTTGCAGGTTGCCCACAGGCTTGTGCTGTTATCCACCCCAGACCCCAGCCTTTATTATGACCATGCGGAAGCGTTTATTTTGCCCACAGCGTTTGGGCCCCATGACATTTTGCGTATACAGGAAGCTTTTGCTCTGGGCTTGCCCCTTATTTGCAGCCAGTTACCAGGGCATGCGGAAATAGCAACAGACAGGGAAAATGCCCTCTTTTTCCCCCCCGGCCAACCTGTAGCCCTGGCAGGGGCTATGCTGCGCCTTTTGCAGGATACAGCCCTTGTGGAAAACCTTACAGCGCATGGAACACAGGCATTAAAACAGTATAGCCCTGCGGCTACTGTGGAGAGGTTGTTGGAAATTTTTCATTCGTAAAACACATACAGCCTATTGCTCCAAAAGCAAAAGGCATGGGTTACCCCATGCCTTTTTTATACTCTCTAACGTGTGTATGTCTACAGCCAGTTTAATAACTTATGCATACCACCGCCGGTCTTTTCTTTACGTTCCCATTCCGCCTGTTTTTCTTTATACAGCATGTAGGCACTGGCGCCCTGGGTTTTAGCAAACTCATAGGGTTCGCCTGTATCGGCAAAATTATCTACCACATACTGGTAACGGTTCCAGGCTGCCTGGTAGTTACCCATATTCCAGTACACATTGGCGATAAAGATTTCGCGTTTTGCCAGAAGCACGCGGCATTCTGCAATCTGCTCCGGTGCTTTTTGTGCGTATTCTGTGCCTGGGTATGCCTGCATGAGGCGTTGGAAGTATTCTATGGCTTCCGTTACTTCTGTGGCGGTTTTATCCACGGATTTGTAGCTGAGCTTAAGAGAAAGGGCCAGCTGGTATAGCACATAGGGCATGGCGGGGTGGCGCGGGTGCTGGTTTTCAAACTCGCGGTAGGCGTCTGCCGCTTCCAGATAATCCCCATTCAGAAAATAGGCATCCCCGAGGGAGAGTTCTGCTTCAATTGCATACGGGCTGAAAGGGTATTCATCCTTAATGCGGGCGAAGTATTTAGCGGCTGCCACATAGCGTTTTTCCTGCATGCAGTCGTTCGCGGTTTCAAAAACTTCCTGCACAGTGTCTTCTGGTGGGGGGAGATAAAAGTAGTCAATAACCCCGCAGGCAGGCAACAGAAGGCAGAGAACAAAAAGAAGGGAGAGGCCGGCATATTTAGGCATGGAGTTGCTCCAGATAGGTGATGGCCGCTGTGGCGGCGCTTGCGCCATCACCCACTGCAGCGCTTATCTGGCGGCAGTGTTTGGCGCGTATATCCCCGGCGGCAAAAACCCCCCGGATATTGGTGTGCATATCCACATTGGTGTGGATAAAGCCTTTGTCGTCACAGTGAAGTGCCTGGGGCACAAACCCTGCATTTGGTTCTGCACCTACAAAAACAAACAGGCCGTCCACGGGCAGAAGGCGGGTTTCGCCTGTGTTT
>CAZJOG010000018.1:0-20530 GCA_964547565.1 uncultured Desulfovibrionaceae bacterium | reverse complement strand
ACCGTAAGACAGACCCCTTCCAGCTGCACAATGTGCGTGAAAAACATCCTGAAGTTGCCAAACAACTTCTCCAGACCCTGCGTGACTACATGAGCGACCTTCGCGCCAGCTAAACACTGTATCCACTAACTTTACCAGACCGTGGTCTTTTTGGCCCCGGTCTGGTTTTTTAATTTATCCGGGAAATTTTCTTTACACCTGCCTTTAGGGGGCGTAAGGTAAAAAGGACTCTAGCCACTATTGGGTTGTACTCTCACAGGGTAATTCCTTCTCGCGGTACGTTGACTCTTTTGGAGGAAATTCTATGGCACCAAGCTCTTCTTCTGCCACTCTTGTCAGAGTTTCCGGCTCTGTTTATGTGGAACGTAATGGCACCCGCTATTCCCTGGCGGAGGGTGATGAACTTTTCAGCACCGATACTATTATCACCGACCCTTCCGCCACAGCGGAGCTGCTTTTTGCAGACGGCACACAGGCCACCCTAAGCCCCGGCACAACCCTGGCCATCCAGGAATTTGTGTTTGAAACAGGCACAAACCCTTCCTTTATCCTAAACCTTACAGAAGGTGCCATACGCTCTGTAAGCGGCGAAATTGTGCGTCAAAATCCGGAAGCCTTTAGTATACGCACCCCGCAAAGCACCATTGGCATACGCGGCACAGAACTTTTTAACTCTGTGCTGGATGGTAAAGAAACCCACATTGTCCTGCACATAGCCAAGGGCCATATTGTGCTTGTTTCCACAGCAGATGGCCGCGAAATTGTGATGGACGCCCCCATGCACGGTGTGGAACTGGTAAGCGGCGACCAGGCCCCTCTGCTTATCCAAACCTACACCTTTGCCCAAATGGAAGAACTTATCCGCACTATTGCCCCGGAACTTTCAGGCAATTTGCCCTCTGCCGATAATCCCCTGCTCCCGGAAGAAAATACGGGCGCAGAAAATACAGGCACATCTTCCACCTCTTTGACTATTACTATTATCGCGGAAGAAACCGCCCTTGCAGACCCTGAAAGTGTAACCACTCTGCAAAATCTGCTGGCTGCCCTTCAGGAACTGGGTGTAACCCTGAATATCCTGACAGAAGATGGCGAAACCCTTTTTTCCCAAGACAGCCAGCCAGATAGCGGGCTTTTTTCTCCCCTGTTTCCGCAGGATAATACCCCGCCTTCCTTTACGGATACGCCCCCAAATACGTCTGCAGACACCTCCACCCCTCCGGAAACCGGCCCCTATATCCTGCGTACATACACAGACATTACAGGGACAATAGGCACAGACCACCTGCCGGATTTGTCCGCAAATGCGACCCAAAAATTTGTGGTAACAGGCTCTGTCCAAAGTTCCCTTATTGGTAATACAGCCGCGGCAGATAGCCAAACAAGCACAGCCGGGGATATTTTTGAGCTGGACACAGTGGATATTCCGCTTGAGCAATCTTTGCAGCAGGGTGTGTTTGCCGATGCCCGCTCCATCAGCACAGCGCAGGGCCTTAACCTTGTGCTTGGTGCAGATTCCATACAAATACGCAATCTTAAACACGGCGTTATTTCCGGGGATGTGTACACATTAACCGGAGAGGGCGAGGCGCTGGATGCACCCACTACAGCCGTTTTTGGCAATGACACTATTTCTGTTGGCACCATGGCAGGCGGCGTAATCGCAGGCGATGTTTTTGAAGCCACCCAGCTAAAAAATGGCAGTATAACCTTTGGGGACGACACAGTGGTTGCTGCCTCTGTTTCCCAGGGCGTTTTAGTGGGCGATGCTTACACAGTAAACAATATGCAGGGCGGCACTATAACCTGCGGGGATGATACGCTGGATATTACCGGTACATTCCAGGGGGAACTGCTGGCCGGGGATGCGCACACTATCCACACACTGGGCACAGGCGGAAAGCTTGTTTTGGGGAATGACACCATAACTGTTAACACCCAGCAGTCAGGTATTATAGCAGGTGATGCCAGTATACTGGACTCTGCAGCACAAGGGACTGTGCAGTTTGGCAATGATACGCTCTCCGTACAGACCATGGCAGGCGGCATGCTTGTGGGGGATATCCACACAATAACCAATATGGACAAAGCCGCATACCGTATGGGGGATGATACCCTCCATGTCACAACCATGGGTGAATCCGCGACAATTGTGGGGGATATTGCCAACATTTCCGCCACAAGCGGCAGCATATTTTTCGGGAATGACACAATAACAGTGGGTACCATGCAAGGCGGCACCATATACGGCGACTTCCAAAGTGCAAACGGCCAGTTGGGTTCTATGCAGCTTGGGGATGACACTATTTATGTTAAAGACTTTTACGGTGGTAACATATACGGCGATTTTGCAGGCTCTTCCCTGGAAACCCCTCTTTACGGTGGGAATGACTCCATCACCATTAATACCCTGCACGCAGGGGGTATGGTGGATGGCGGTAGCGGGAATGATACCATCACCGTGCATAGCATTGTAAAAGGGGCAACCGCTGTCATTTCAGGGGGCAAAGAGATGGATACACAGGATACCTTCTGCTTTGCCAGTAAGGATGACCAGCAGATGATTCTGGATGCGGAGGGCAATATCAGCATCAACGGTTATGAAAACCTGACAATCTCCGGCTTTGAACATCTGGCGGGCGGGGATGGGAATGATACCCTGCAGGCTGTTGCAAATACCTTCTTCACCCCCTGGCTCACAGGCGGCAACGGTTCGGATACATTTATCTTAAATTACCTGTCTGCGGAAACGGGGAATGAAATCATCACAATCAAAGATTTTGATGTTACAGATAGCAATGAAAAAATCTGGATAAATTCTACTATTACGAACGGAACATTTCAACGTGATTCCATGAGCAATGAAAATGAGCTCATAATCGCATACACCGGCGACGGCAAAACCCACCTTATCCTGCTGGCAGGTTTGGATGGTTCTACAGACACTATCTTTAACCAGATAATAAGCCAGGGCCAAATTGGCGCATTAACTGCCAGCTAATACCATGAAAAACCTCACCATAGGGTCGCGGGATTTTGTAAACCGCGCGGCCCTGCTTTTCTCCGCACCGGGGAGGTTATTATAGCACACAAATAAAAAACATGTAAAAGATTTAAAGAAGATAATTTTTCTTCTGCTAACTGTAATTCCACAATATTGCAGTTGTCTGTGCAAAAAACACACAGTGCAGACGCACTTTATACTATTAGTTAACTATGCGTAAATTTCTTTTTTCATTCGCTTATCCAAGTATTTTGCGCATAAAAAGAGAAACCCTTCCCTTTATACCAAAAAGACTTGACAACATGGCGTATACACACTAGCATTTCCAGAAAAATAACAGGAAAATAGAGTACATTTTCTGTCACATAATACGCCGGTACGCACTTTTTTGTTACAGGAATATTATCCATAGTCTACTATTCTTTACAGAAAGCCGCCATGACACCCACATTACCCTCCACCCAGTCTCCCCGTAAACAGCTCATCCATGTCCTTATTCTGCTTTGTCTCGCTGTCGTCAGCGGTCTGGCATTTTTATATTACACCATGGACAACCTGCTGGACACCCAGACCTACCGTCGTGGGGTGCTTTTGGCACGCACTGCAACAGAGAAAGATGTGGTTATGCGTAAATGGCTGGCCACAACAGGGGGCATTTTTGTCCCTGTGACAGAATCCACCCCCCCTAATCCGTATTTACCGCTGAAAGGGCGGGACGTGTATACACCGGATGGGCGCCACCTTACCCTTATGAACCCCGCGTATGTGACCCGCCTTGTGCACGAACTGTGGCGCAAGGAAAGTGATGTCACAAGCCGTATTTTAAGCACAACCCCCACCAATCCCATCAATATTGCCACACCCTGGGAGGCCGATGCCCTGGCCTACCTGAAACGCACGGGTGATAAAGAGTTTGTGGATGTGCATACAGAGCAAAACGGCGCAGAGGTGTTGCAATATATTGTGCCCTTGCGGGCCGCCGCTTCCTGCCTTACCTGCCACAACACGCATGGCTATCAGGAAGGGGATATTATGGGCGGCATAAGCCTTACCGTGCCGGCCAGGTATTTCCAGGATGGTACCCAAACCATTAAACAAACACTTTTATGGGGTTTTGCTGTTGCCGGCCTGTTTATGATTTTGCTTTTTCTATGGGGCGGACACACAATTTTGCGCTATATCAATGCGCAGGCAAAAGCGGAAGAAGAACTGAAAGCTCTTGCGGCCTCTCTGGAAGAAAAAGTACAAACCCGCACTTTTGAGTTACAGCTGGAAAAAGAAAGGATACAAACCATTCTTTCCGATACAGTAGAATGTATTCTGGAAATAAATGCACAAAACCGCATACAGTATGTCAACAGAGCCACCTTGTTACTGCTTGGCTGTACGGAAGAAGAACTTTTGGGGCGGGATATTTATACTATTTTTATACCGGATGAAACAACAGCAGATCATCCTGTCACTATGGCCATGCAACAAGGAAAACACCAAATTTTCCAAGACATTTTTATTCTGCGGCAAAAAACAGAACATTTGCCTGTTAGTGGCTCTGTTTCCCCTGTCCAAAGGCAGGGGAAAACAGTGGCCGCTATATTGGTTTTCCATGCTATTACACCCGCCGATACACTGGAATTTTTGCAAAAAGTTGTGTTTACCTATTCCACAGAGCCTTTTTTCCTGTGGGAAAAAAACGGCCGCTGGATTTGTAACTCCGCGGCAGTAGATTTTCTTGGTGCAGATTCCCCAGAAAGCACCATGGAAAACTTTATGCATTTTTCCCCAGAATACCAGATGGATAACACACCTTCTGCCGCGGCTTTTGAAAAACTTTTCCAGGAATGTGACAGACAGGGGGATATTTTTTATTCCTGGACATACAAACACAGCAATGGCATCCTTTTACCCTGCGAATGCCGCCTTATTAAACTTAAGTATAATCTGTACGAAGGGTATTTTGGCATTATCCACGATGTAAGCTCCATCCTGAAAGAAAAGGAGCAGGCAGAAGAAGTGGCCAAAGCCAAAAGCGAATTTTTGGCCCAAATGAGCCATGAAATACGCACCCCCATGAACGCTATTTTAGGCCTTACCCATTTGGCCCTTATGGAAGAACCCACAGGCAACCAGAAGGACTTTTTGCTTAAAATACGCTCTTCCAGTAAGAACCTGCTTTCTATCATTAATGATGTGCTGGACTTTTCTAAAATAGAAGAAGGCAAGCTGGAGCTGGATATTTCCCCCTTTGCGCCGGCGGATATTGCCTTGTACCTGGAAAACCTGTTCCTCCCCTCTGCTAAGGAAAAGGGTTTGGACTTTTATGTGGAAACAGACCCCGCCCTGCCAAGCCACCTGATGGGCGATGAACTGCGCCTTGACCAGATTTTAATGAATTTTTGCAGTAATGCCCTTAAATTTACCACACAGGGCCATGTGCGTGTTACCCTGCAAATGCTGGGTGTCCAGCAGGATGGGGCATTGGTACGTTTTGCCGTGCAGGATACGGGCATTGGTGTGCAGGAAGAAGAAAAACCCCTGCTTTTTAACCGCTTTAGCCAGGCATCTGCCAGCACAGCAAGGCACTACGGGGGCTCCGGCCTTGGGCTTACCATTTGCAAACAACTGGCAGAACTTATGGGCGGCCATGTGGCGTTTGAGTCTGTGTACGGGAAAGGCAGTATTTTTTCTATTACAGTGCCTTTGCGTTTTGTCCCAAAAAATTACAAGCCCCAGGCTATACAAGACCCGGACAACCTGCCCCTT
The DNA here is from genome assembly GCA_964547565.1 of uncultured Desulfovibrionaceae bacterium. Classification (GTDB taxonomy): domain Bacteria; phylum Desulfobacterota; class Desulfovibrionia; order Desulfovibrionales; family Desulfovibrionaceae; genus CAZPTC01. Next base: position 14,766 of record CAZJOG010000018.1, on the reverse strand, counting down.
TTACCAGCAAATAAACACATTTTGGTAGCAGAAGATAATTCCATCAACCAGGAAATTGTCTGCGCCCTGCTTACAAACATGGGGATAAGCCATTCTGTTGTACCAGACGGCCTTGAAGCTATACAACGTGTGGAAAAAGGCGGCATAGACCTTGTGCTTATGGATATGCGTATGCCCAAAATGGACGGGCTGGAAGCCACCCGCGTGCTGCGTACCAAAGGATACACCCTGCCTATACTGGCTATGACGGCAAGTGTTCTGGAAGAAGAAAAAAAAGCCTGTTTGGAAGCCGGTATGGACGCCCATATTGCAAAACCGCTTAACCCACTGGAATTACAAAAGCAACTGGCGATCTGGCTTGCAGCGGAAAAAACTTTTCCCCGCGCGTAATTTTTCACAACTTGCGGGTATGCCTGTATATACCAGTTCCAGAAAAGTCTGTTTCTCTTATTTTCCGCCCACTATAAAGCAATTTCATTTTCAACCGATAAATATATACTGAACATCTACGTCGTATACCCTTTTTTGCGCTTTTTTGCGCAAACTCCCTCCTGCCCTCTTACTCTTGCCCCACGGGAGATACCATGCAACTTAAGTCCAAGCTTTTTTTCTCCATGGGAACATTGGTCTTGTGTACCATATTCCTCGGTATATTCAGCCTGTTCCAGATGTCCCGTATCAACGACATGTCCACCCAGCTTTCCAAAGAATGGGTACCGGCCAACATCTACGCGCAGAGTATGAACACCATAGCTTCCGACCACCGCATACAGGAAACCAACCACATTTTCACAGAAACAGAAAATGAAATGGTGGAATATGAAAAAGCCATGGCAAAATACCAGGCCGACATGCAAAAAATGATGGATGAGTTTGAAAAACTTATCAGCGGGCCGGAAGAAATGGCGCTTTACCAGGTGTTTTTGGAAAAATGGAAGCAATATCTTGAGCTGAGTAAAAAAATACTGGCTCTTTCCCGCGAGTTAAAAACCGCGGACGCTATCCTGATACTCAATACAGACTCCCGCGCTTTGTACGAAGACACCTCCGCTTCCCTGTGGAAAATAGTGGAATTTAACGCCATGGGCGCGAATACTTCTGCCTCCAATGCGGATAATCTTTTTACTTCTTCCCGTACTATGGTCACGGTTGTGCTTGTGCTTGCCACCATTATTGGTATAGCCCTATGCACCTATATTTTGCATGATACCCTTGGCAGCCTTGGTAAAGACCCGGCAGAACTGGGTACACTGGCCCGCAAGGTGGCAGGGGGAGACCTGGAAATAGAGCATGATGGGAAAGCCAAAGGTGTTTTTGCGGATATTCTGGTGATGGTGGAAAACCTGAAACATAATATCTTGGCCGCAAAACAGGAATCGGAAAAAGCAAAGGAAGAATCCCAGCGCGCCCAAATTGCCATGCAGCAGGCAGAAGCCTCCAGCCAGGAAGCCACAGCCAAAACACAGGCTATGCTCCAGGCGGCAGACCGTCTGGAAGAAGTGGCCAATATTCTTTCCTCCGCCTCTGCAGAACTTTCCGCGCAAATTGAACAGTCTGAACGCGGCGCTGTGGAACAGGCCGCCCGTGTGGCAGAAACCGCAACAGCCATGGAAGAAATGAATTCCACCGTGCTGGAAGTAGCCCGCAATGCTGGCACAGCGTCTGACGTTTCCAGCGCAACCCGTCAAAAAGCTGTGGCAGGTGCGCAAATTGTCCAACATTCTGTAAACAGCATACAGGCTGTGCAGGAGCAGGCGCTGCGTCTGAAAGACGACATGACAGCTTTGGGCGAAAATGCCGCAGCTATCAGCCAAATTATGTCCGTTATTTCCGACATTGCGGACCAAACCAATCTTCTTGCTCTTAATGCCGCCATAGAAGCCGCGCGTGCAGGGGAAGCAGGCCGGGGCTTTGCCGTTGTGGCAGATGAAGTGCGTAAACTTGCGGAAAAAACCATGGCCTCCACACACGATGTGGGTAATGCCATTGCCAACATACAGCAAAGCACATCCAAAAGCATAGCCCAGGTAGACCAGTCCGTGACATTTATTGCGCAGGCTACAGACTATGCCCACCAGTCAGGCGCGGCGTTAAACGAAATTGTCAGTATGGTGGATAACACGGCGGATCAGGTGCGGGGCATTGCCACAGCGTCAGAAGAACAATCCGCCTCTTCGGAAGAAATTAACCGCTCCATTTTACAGGTTAATACCATAGCCAGTGAAACAGCCCGCGCTATGGAAGAAGCCGCGCAGGCTGTCTCTGACCTTGCAAAACAGGCGCAGGTATTGGCTTCCCTTATTGATCAGATGAAAAAAAGTTAGAATATTTTTTTCTTTCATACCACATACTAACCCATTAAAGCAGCTTGTGTGTCGCCGATTAATCCACTTTCTGCTTGCATTTTGGGGAAAATCAACGTAATTTTTTATGAGAAGGCATTTTTTCTGGAAGGAGAAATTTGGCCTGCTTCTGCTCCAGCTTTCTTGGTACCATGTTCACAGGTAATAGCTCTCCCTCTGGAACCTTATATAACCTGACACAATAAACAGGAGGTAGCCGCATGAAACTGGCCACCAAATTATCCGCTGCCATGGGTACCCTTGCCCTCAGTGCGGCATTTATAGGTATTTTCAGCCTGTACCAGATGAATACATTAAATATGCTTTCTTCTGAAATCTCAGAAAACTGGCTGCCCTCTACTGTATTGGTCCAGCGTATTAATACCATGACATCCGACTACCGCCTGAACGAAGTCTCCCATATTTTTTCGGAAGACAAAGAAGCAATGGCGCAGTATGAAAGAAAAATGGCGGACCTGAAACAAAGTATCATAGATACAGCCGCCGAATACCGTACCCTTATTTCCACCCCTGAAGAAGAGGCCTTTTTTGCCAATTTTACCAACAACTGGCGTGCCTATCAGGAAGAAAGCACCAAAATTTTGGAACTCTCCCGCCAGTTAAAAACAGCAGAAGCTATCGGTGCGCTGGAAGGTAAATCGTTACAGCTGTTTGATACTGCTTCGGAAGAACTGTGGAAAGACGTACAGCTTAATATACAAAAAGGCAAAGAATCCACAGCCCAAGGGGAAGCCCTGTTCAGCACTGTGGGGGTATTGCTTGTCAGTATTATCGCCTTTCTTCTTATTGGCAGTGTAGTGCTTTGCGTGCTTATTATCCGCAATACCACAAAAAGCCTTGGGAAAGACCCGGCAGAACTGGGTGCCCTTGCCAGACGCGTGGCCGGCGGTGACCTGGATGTACACAACGACAAAAAAGCTGTGGGTGTTTACGCCGATATTTTGGTTATGGTGGATAACCTGAAAACCAATATTTTCTCCGCCAAACAGGAATCAGACCGAGCAAAAGAAGAATCGGCCAAGGCACAAAAAGCCATGCAGGAAGCGGAAATTTCAAGCGCAGAAGCAACACAGAAAACAAAAGCCATGCTGGCTGCCGCTAATCGTCTGGAAGAAGTGGCGGATATTGTTTCTTCCGCCTCTGCGGAACTTTCCGCCCAGATTGAACAGTCGGAGCACGGCGCAGCAGAACAGGCTGCCCGAGTGGCAGAAACCGCAACTGCCATGGAAGAAATGAACTCCACTGTGCTGGAAGTTGCCCGCAATGCCAGCGCTGCCGCGGATGTTTCCAATGCCACCCGCCAAAAAGCAGAAGCCGGGGCGCATGTTGTGCAGGAATCTGTAGAAAGTATACAGGCTGTTCAGCACCAGGCCTTGCAGCTTAAAAGCGCCATGGGCACACTGGATGAAAACGCACGTTCCATCAGCCAGATTATGTCTGTTATTTCCGATATTGCGGACCAGACCAATATGCTGGCCCTGAATGCCGCCATTGAGGCCGCACGCGCGGGTGAAGCAGGCCGGGGTTTTGCCGTTGTGGCAGATGAAGTGCGTAAACTTGCGGAAAAAACCATGGCGTCCACACACGATGTAGGCAATGCCATTTCCAGCATACAGCAAAGCGCAGCCCAAAGTATGGCCCAGGTGGACCAGTCCGTCACCTATATTGAACAGGCTACCCAGCTTGCCAACCAGTCCGGCGCCGCGCTGAATGAAATTGTCGCCATGGTGGATAAATCGGCGGATCAGGTGCGTGGTATTGCCACAGCATCGGAAGAACAATCCGCCTCTTCAGAAGAAATTAACCGCTCCATTTTGCAGGTTAATACCATTGCTTCAGAAACAGCACGCGCTATGCAGGAAGCCGCCCATGCAGTTTCCGACCTCGCCAAACAGGCGCATGTACTTTCCGGCCTTATTGATCAAATGAAACAAGGGTAAGGGATACCCGGTAATCCGGATTCCCTTCAAACCGGAAGGCAGAAGCAGAGGCGCCTGCATCTGCCGGAAGGCCCCAAACGGCAGGGGGTTACCCCTCTGCCACACCTGTAAAAAAGCCACACTTTTCTGTGGTTTTTTTATTTTTAATACAAGCGCGCAGTTTCCAAAACATCCAGGGTTATGCGCAAATCAAGCGGGAAAGATTTCTGGCATATTTCCCCGTTACGGGAAAATGCCTGGGCAATGTCAGGGAAGTTCCTGCGTTATTGTTTCGCAAAGGATTTTAAATTCAATTGGTTTGGCAATGTGGGCATTCATACCAGCTTGCAGGGCATGCACCACATCATCCGCAAATGCGTTGGCTGTCATGGCAATAATGGGTATATGCCCGGCATCCGGATGACGTGAAGAACGTATGGCACGGGTAGCCTGGTAACCATCCATAATAGGCATCTGCACATCCATGAGGATAAGGTCGTAATACCCTGCCGGGGATTTAAGCATCATATCCACGGCATCCTGCCCATTAATAGCGGTTTCTATGTGGGCATTGGTCATACCCAAAAGTTCTGTGGCAATTTCCACATTAATGGGGTTATCTTCCACAAGCAAAAAACGCCTGCCACTAAAATCATCGGTTTTTTCGCTTTTTTCTGGCCTGCTTTCTTCAACAGACAAACCTTCCCTGCTCATTTCCAAAAGCATATTATACAAAGAAGACTGGAACAAAGGTTTGGTGATAAAGGCATTCACCCCGGCCTTGCGGGCTTCGTCCTCTATTTCGGTCCACTCAAAGGCCGCCAGAAGAATAAACAAAGGCTCCACATCGTCCAATGCCCGCAGCTGGCGCGCCACCTCCAGGCCATCCATGTCCGGCATAAGCCAGTCTGTCAGCACTATATCAAAGCCGCCTTCTTTTTGCACAGCTTCCCGCACAATTTCCACAGCTTCATGGCCACTTTGTGTCCACTGGGCGCGTATACCAAGGCGGGAAAGAATAATGGCAGAATGTTTACACACATCCAGATCATCGTCCACCACAAGGAAACGCAGGTCTGTAAAGTGGGGCGGCAAATGGTGGTGTATATGGTCTTCCGGTGTTTCAAAAGGCAATTCCACCACAAAGGTACTGCCTTCCCCGGGTCGGCTGTAAGCGTGGATACGCCCATTGGAGAGGGTCACAAGGTTTTTGGTTATAGCCATACCCAGGCCAGTGCCACCGCTTATTTTTCCTTCCTGTTCAAAAGGCTGGAAAAGCTTTTCCATAAATTCCGGTGTCATGCCTATGCCATTGTCATTCACTGTAAAACGCACCCATACACTTTGGGAGTGCCGTTTAGGCATTTCCTGCACAGTAAACTTTATTTTGCCGCCTTCCGGTGTGTATTTAACCGCATTGGAAAGCAGGTTAATAAGCACCTGCTTTAAACGTAATGCATCGCCAATAATATTTTCATGCAAAAAGTCTGTGGCAACTTCAAAGCATTGGTTTTTTGTCTGTGTCTGCACATAAATAATGGTACAGATTTCATCTATAATTTTTGTCAGTAGCATAGGTTCGTGCGCAAGGGCCAGTTTTCCGCTTTCAATTTTGGACATATCCAAAATATCGTTAATAAGCATAAGTAAATGGCGGGAAGAAGACGCTATTTTGGAAAGGCAATTTTCCAGTCTTTCCGGTTTATCCATCACGCTGGCCGCTATTGTGGTCATGCCTATAATAGCGTTCATAGGTGTGCGTATTTCATGGCTCATGTTAGAAAGAAAATCACTTTTGGCTCTGTTGGCATTTTGTGAATTAATAAGAGCGTCGTGCAGTACCTGCTGGGTTTGTTTTGCTTCTGTCAGGTCGTTAATGGCTATAATATAACGGCTTGTTTTACCCCCTTTATGCACAGGGTAAACAGCAACAGACATACATTTTTCTTCCCCTGTTGTGGGGTTACGCATAACACATTCTTTTTCCAACCGGCTTTGCAGGGTTTCCCTTTCAAAAACATTTAAAAGCTCCCCACATTCTTCTGTTGTGCAATTTTCAAATATTTTTTCCGCACTTTGTTCCAGGTCTTTACTGTCAATACCAAGAATACGGTGGGTATTACTGGAAACAAATTCCATACTGCGCGAACGCAAATGGTAAATCATAAGAACTTCGTCTATGTTTTCCGAAAGAACATTAAACAAAAATTCTCTGTAATAACTTTCCTTGCTGCGCATTTTACGTTCCAGCGCTCTCTGCGCTAAAAGGGCAAAACATACCAGAACAGTGGAAAGTACAAGGGTAAAAATAACAGTAACAAACAGCGTGCGGTATGACACAAGAGCAAGGCTGTGTGCGCCTTTTTCCGCAAAAGCGATTATGGCGTTACTATCTTGCGCTATACGCCCAAAAATAGGGTTCATGGTATCATACAGGCCCCGGGTGTCCATTCGTTCACCCGGCAAAACAGAAGATGCCAGAAAGCTATGGCGCATGGTAAAAATACTGTCTACAGAGTTTTTCAGGGAATCAAATTCCGCAGGCATTTCGTCATATGTGGCCGCTATATGGGCAAAAACCTGCCCAATTTCTGTTTCCAGTCTTTGAAGTTCGCCCAGCAAAACTTCCGGTTCCGGGTAATCAGGGCTGTAAACAGTAATAGCATGGAAATAGAGCTGGCTTTCCGTAACAAGCTGGCGCACTTTAAATATATCACTGGAAAGGCTGAGAGGCGTTTCAAACAGGGTATCAAAATTTCTACTGATCTGACCGGCAGTTACCAGCGATAAGATGGAAAAAACAATGGCAACCACACCTGTGATTAATACAATGATACCATTATGTTTTTCAAAAGTTTGCTGTACCTTGCCCATAACGCTTCCTCACTTGCAATGCATGCATGATCGCTTCTTTGCTCCATTTTTCTGCGCGTGCATAGCAGAAAAACAGCCCCCTGCAGGGGCAAAATTGACATTTCCATATGTCTTTCAGCAAAAGAAGCCGGCAAACGGGAAGAACGCAGGCTGTCATGGGGGTGAGCGATCACTTTCCATGAAAAGTGCCGTGCCTGTTGATGTTAAAAAAAATAGCGGAAAAGTGGCCATTCTGTCAAAGACTTTTTTGATTAAATCTTTGATATACTCGTGTGTGTACCAGCCATACTGATTTAAAAATTTTGTCTGGTCGGTTTTTTTGGCCAGTTTTCTCTTATTTTTTCTTCCCTTTTTGCTCTTTTGTGTGCCTTTTTAGCTTTATATTCCACGCAACTGCGCGGAAAAATTCTCTTTAAAAGGTAATTGAAAGAATTTTTTTTTCCATGTACCATAGCCCCCATAAAGAACAAAATTTTTCTGTGATTACTGGGAGGTGCATGATGCTTAGAACACCACAATTTGCCGGCAGCTTTTACCCTGCAAAGCCGGATGAACTTCTCCAGTCTGTCCGTTATTTTCTCAGTGATGCACAGGAAGTTGTAAACCCCGCCCCGGAACCCCTGTGTATGCTGGTTATGCCCCATGCCGGGTATATTTATTCCGGGCCTGTTATGGCCGCCGGGCTTGTGGGTGCGGGCTATGGCGGCAGCCACCCCCTCCTGCCAAACCGCCTTTTTTTGCTTGGCCCTAACCACACAGGCAGAGGCACCCCCCTTTCTGTATGGGACAAAGGCATCTGGCAAACGCCTCTGGGCGGTGTGCCAGTAGATGAAGAACTGGCCGCTGATATTCTGGAAAACGGCCCATTTGTTGCAGACACAGCCGCCCATACAGGGGAACATTCTCTGGAAGTGTTATTGCCCTTTCTTCAAGTGTATTTTGCCTCTTTTGGGCAAAGTTTTACTATTGTACCCATAGCTGTTGCCAGGGGTGATTTGCAAAAAGCGGCTCTTAAACTTGCTTCTTCTATGCGGTGTACAGGCGCAGGCATACTTGTAAGCTCCGATATGGACCATTACAATGATGTTGATACATGCCTTGCCAAGGACACTATGGCTCTGGAAAGTTTTATGACACTTGACCCTCTTGCCCTTTATAATACCACACAGGAGAACAATATTACCATGTGCGGTGTATTGCCCACTATCCTTGGCCTTGTTGCCTGTAAAAAAACATGGCCCAATATCCTGCCCCATATTTTTGCCCACAGCCATTCCGGCATTGCCAGTGAAGAAAACGACCGAGTTGTCGGGTACGCAAGTTTTGGGCTTTCCTGGTCGGGCGAGTCGTATGAGTGCTGACCCATACCCAACCGGGAATCTCACAGAAGAACGTATCCTTGCGCTTGTAGCGGAATACTTCCCCCCTGCGCCGCACCCCACAGTCCTTTTGGACAGGGGCGATGACTGCACAGTTTTACAATTCCCCTCCCCCATTGCCCTGACGGCGGATATTTTTGCGGAAAACGCCCATTTCCGACGCTGCCATTTTTCCCCATTTGATATTGGGTACAAGGCGCTGGCGGTTAACATAAGTGACCTTGCCGCCCAGGGCGCTGTACCTGCCGGTTTTTCCGTATGCCTTAGCCTTACCGGGCAGGAAAATGAACCCTGGCTGCGAAACTTCCTTGCCGGTATGGCCGATCTTACCGGCTATCTGCACAGCCTTGGTATCCCTCTTGTTCTTACAGGGGGCGACCTTAGCCGCGCTGCCCTGCTTTCCATTACTATAACCGCCTGGGGTACCCTGCCCCCGTTTTCCACAGGTTTAAAACGCGCGCAGGCAAAACCCGGGGACAGCCTTTTTCTTCTTGGCCCCATAGGTCTCAGCCGGCTGGCCCTTACCTTGCTGGAGGAATCCCTGCAGGATTCCCAAACATTTTCCCACCCTTTTTCTCCTGCTGATTCCCCCGCTTTTCCCCCTGCGCTTTTGACATACCCGGAGGCACTGGCCCACCACTTGCGCCCCAAACCACGAACAGAAGACGGGATACACCTGCTTTCCCTTGCCTCAAACGCCCCTGGCCCATTTTCGCTTATGGATGTTTCCGATGGCCTGCACCGCGATTTACCGCGCCTTCTTGGCCCGGCACTGGGCGCAGAGCTTATAATCCCCCCCACGTCCCTGCACCCGGAGGTACAGGCGTTTGCTTCTGCCCGCCATCTTTCCCCGGAGCAGGCTCTGCTTTTTGCCTATGAGGGCGGAGAAGACTACGCCCTTTTAGGTACCTGCCCTTCAGATTTTACACCCGCACTTCTGGCAAATTTTCCCCATGCCCAGGTTATAGGCACTGTAAGCGCCACCCCGGGGGTACGCCTTAACGCCCAGCTTATCCCTGCCGGCGGCTTTGACCATTTTGGGGAAAAATGAACATAGTATCTCAGACGCCAGACTTGACAATTTTTCTTTGTTTTCTTAATTTTAAAACATCTGGCAGAAAAAAGTACAGGGTGCGCTAACACCCTGTACCCCCCACAGTCTCTGCCTCCCCAAAAGCTTTGGGTTTTAATGAAGCAGCCCCGGTGTATCCAACGTACTACCGGGGCTGCACTTTTACGTTAAAAGGCTTTGTTGCCAGAAAGCAAAAAAGCAATAATCGCAAAAAGTGCGGCTATGGCAGCCACTCGGATACGACGCCTTGTTTTTTCTCTCAAGGTATCACCTCCCATAGGAATTTGGTAAGACTGCAGGTATCCGTTTTGGGGAGGTGATGATATTTTGCATTATTGTGCGTTTGCTCGCAAGAAAAAGCGACAAGACCCAGAAAAAAAATCATGCTCTCCCTGATTCCCCTCACTCTTGGCACACTTTTCGCAATACATGGTGTGTGGACACCCGCATATTACACCTTCTCCAAACATACGAGGAAGTTATGGCATATAAAACACACGCCGGTATTTTGACAATGGCCCTTCTGCTGACTTTTTGCGTAGCCCTTCCCCCGCAGGCAGAAGCTGTGCGGATAAAAGATATTGCGTCTTTTTCCGGCACACGCGACAACCAACTGGTCGGGTACGGCCTTGTGGTGGGTTTATCCGGCACGGGTGACACCAAGGACGCCCCTTTTACCGTCAATTCCATGGTTAATATGATGGAGCGTATGGGTGTGGCGGTTGACTCTAAAACACTCAAAACAAAAAACGCGGCATCGGTTATGGTCACCGCCAATTTACCATTGGGTGCCAAGGCCGGTTCCAGTGTCTCCATAACCATATCAAGCATAGGCAATGCCACCAGCCTTCAGGGTGGCGTGCTGTTGCAAACCCCCCTTACAGGTATTGACGGCAAAGTGTACGCCCTGGCGCAAGGCCCGCTTATTGTGGGTGGTTTTGCGGTAGACGGCGCGGCAGGCCGCACCCAAAAAAACGTCACCACTGTGGCCAATATCCCTGATGGCGCTGTGGTAGAGCGGGAAGTGCCCTTTGCCTTTAATTCCCAAAGTGAACTCACCCTGAGCATGCAGATAGCGGATTTTTCCACCACCCAGCAGGTTGTGGAACGCCTGAACCAGAGCATGGGCGGGGATTACGCCAATGCGCTGGACGCCCGAACTGTCAAAATAGCCGTGCCGCAACCCTACCAGGGAAATCTTGTACCCCTTCTTGCTACTATAGAAAATTTGGAAGTTACGCCTGAAGGCGCGGCAAAAGTTGTGGTAGACGAACGCAGTGGCACTATTGTGATAGGCCGCAATGTCCGCATCGCCCGTGTCGCGGTTGCCCATGGCAATTTGCAGGTAACAGTGCAGGAAACAGAACAGGTTTCACAGCCCGGGCCATTCAGCCAGGGACAAACAGTTGTGACCCCACAAACAGACATCAACGTGCGGGAAGAAAGACGCGCGCTGAATATTATGGAAGGCGCCACCCTGCAGGAACTTGTGGATGGCTTAAACGCCATTGGCGCCACCCCGCGCGATCTTATTTCCATTCTCCGCAATCTTAAGGCTTCCGGCGCGCTGTACGCGGATCTGGAAGTTATATAGCCCTTTCTCCGTCAGGAGGTTATGATGGACACCGCCCTTTTATCATCCCCCATAGACCCCGCCATGGCCATGAGCGCCAACGCAGGGAATGATGCGGCTACACGCTCCCAAACTATCCAAAACCTTGCCCAGGGCAGCCAGAACGATGAGCAGAAGCGCAAAAAACTGCGCGAAGCCTGCGAAGGTTTTGAGTCTGTTTTTATCCAGAAAATGTGGGAACAAATGCGCGCCAGCCTGCCTAAGGATGGCCTTATGCACAGCAAGGAAGAAGATTTCTGGCAGGGCATGTATGATCAGGAACTGGGCAAAGCTATGGCATCAGCCGGTGGTATTGGCCTTGCCAACATGATGATGGAACAGCTTGACCGCAATAACCAGCCCCTTAGCGAAGCAGGCCGTACAGGCAGTATACGCCGTATGCCTATGGATGTTACACCCGCGCCGCTGTTGCCCTCTGTCCCCCCACAGGAACATACAGAGGCAAACACAGAAACAGCCACACCTGCGTCCCAGCCGCAAACTGGTCTTTCCGCAGGCTCCGCCGCAAAGGGCATGTATGATGGAGAAGCCGCGGGTGTTGCCCACATGGATCAACCCGTGGATACAACCATGCCTGTTTCTGCGGAAAATGAGGGCCAGGGCTCTCCCCAGCTAGCCGCAGAAGAAAATTCCCCCCTTATGCGTCAAACTCTTGACGAACTGGCGGCCCATGTTGCGCAAAATAACCCCATAGCCGCCCAAAGCCTTGGTCTTGCGCAAACGGCTGAACCTGTTATCACCCGCACCACATACACCACCAACCTGCCCCCGAATGAACGTACCCTTGCGCCCGCCAATTCACCGGCAAGCCGCGCTTCCCAGCGCGCCAGCCAAATGCCCCTTACCGCATCTGTGGAAGGCCCGGGCGCCCTTTTACCCCCTAAGGCCTCCCCTGCTTTTTACGAAGATACGCACCCGGTTGGCGCGCCCAGTCAGGCTGACCTGCTTGCTCAGCCCAACTCGGCTGGCCCGGCTGCATTTGCTGCTTCTGCTGTTTCCATGAGTCCGGTGGGCTACCCGCAAGCTCCCCAAGCCGCCGCCCAGCCCGCCTTAAACCAAAAACCCGGCTGGCCCAGCCCGGAAAAAGATATTCTGGCCGGCATTCGCGCCTCTTATGTCCCCCGCTCCCAGCAGGAAACCACCAGCATGTACGCCGGTGTTACCCAAAACGCCCAAACCCGCATCCCTACCCACGCAGGTGGCCCGCGCCGGCCAGCCACCCCTTTTGTGGCTAACCCCGCGGCTTACGGCCCAGACCCGGCACCAGAAAAAGGCAGCCTGCTTACCCCCCTCTCCGGCTCTATTGATTCCGGCTTTGGCTGGCGTCTTGACCCCTTTACAGGGCAACGCGCCTGGCACGAAGGTGTAGACATTAAAGCAGCAGACGGTCAAAGCGTGCTGGCCGCCAAATCCGGCACGGTCATTTTTGCAGGGTATGACCCGGAACTTGGCAATACCATTGTCCTTGACCATGGCGATAATTTGCGCACAATTTATGGGCATAACAAGGATTTAACCGTCGCTGCCGGACAAAAAATAGAACAAGGCACGGAAATTGCAACAGCAGGCTCAAGCGGACGCGCCGCCGGCACACACCTCCATTTTGAAATCCGCCGGGGCGAACTTTCCATAAACCCGGAACCTTATATCTCCCAAGGCATGGGCGGCACAACCCCCTCCGTGGAAGCCAAGGTTCCCCTCACCTCTCTTTCTTAGGAGTGTTGTATGTTTGAGCGTATATGCGGCAATCTGGACCGTGAATCCAAGGCCCTTTTCCTGCTTTCCCACCTTCTGGAAGAAGAATTTTCCTACCTTGCCCGGCAGGACACAGCCGCCGTTATGGAAGTGGAATTTTCCATACACGAACTTTTGCGCCAAATTGCCCGCGAAAAGGAAGACCTTATCCACCAGCTTGGCGGTGGCCGCGTGTTAGACTACGCCGCTATGCTCCCGGAAGAAGACGCCAATCTTATCCAGGCCCTTTACTATAATATTGACGACTCCGAACAGGAATGCGCCCGCAAAGCTACACAAAATACAGAACTTGCCCTTGGACTTATGGACCAAAGCACAGATATGCTCAACTTTATCCATAAACGCCTTGTGCCACAAAATACCGATACATACAGCAAAAAGGGCGCCTATACCGCTACCCCCCGTCCTGATGCTTCCCTTATTTCAGGGATGTTGTAGAATTTTTTTGGGGGAGGCTCCAAAAGTGGTAGCAGGATAAAGCCCCGGCAGCAAAAAGGAAAACAACATGGGTGTTAATTCACTGTTGAACATAGGTAACCACGCGTTACTGGCGAATCAGGTGGCGATTAACGTCACAGGTAACAATATCGCCAATGTGAACACGGAAGGGTATAGCCGTCAGGGTGTTCGCTTTGAAGAATTTAAGCCCATGTGGAGTCCTGCCGGGCAAATAGGCATGGGTGCCTATGCGGCGGATGTATACAGGAATTTTAACAGATTTGTAGAAAACAGTTATCTGGATCGTTTTTCCACACAGCAGCGCTGGGCAGAGCAATCTCTGGTGATGCAGAGTGTAGAAAACCTGTTTAACGAAGCCAACAGAGAAGGTATTAACTCCCTTATTTCCAAGTTTTTTAACAGCTGGCAAACCTTAACCCAAAAACCCAATGACATGCCTTCCCGCGAGGCTTTGCTGACAGAGGCGGACAACCTTGGCCTTCTTTTGCGTGATACCTATGGTACACTGGAAAAAACGCAAAATGAAATGAATGAGTATATCATCCAGTCTGTGAATGAAGCGAATGCACTTATCGAAAGCATTGCTAAAATCAAAGAGCAGCTCAAGTCCATGGAAAAACCGGGCCGCAATGCCCACCAGCTTTTGGACCAGCGCGACCAGATGACCCGCAAACTGGCGGAGCTTATTGACGTGGACGTGCAAGACCGCGGGGCGGGTGACTACACTATTTTCACCAAGGGTGGGCAGGTTCTGGTAGAAAAAGGCAGCAGCTTTTCGCTGGAATACCGTGGCCCGCGCGTGGAAAAACACACCAAAAATTATTTGGGCGATTTAGAATTTAGTGGTTCCGACTCGTACGAATACACATTAGAATTTGTGAATGACAAACAGTTTAAAGTCTCTCTGGACGGGGGCAAAAGCTGGCTGAAAAACGAAGACGGTTCGTTGAATGTTTTTGATGCCCCACCCGCAGGTGAAACCCTGCGTGTCAAAAATTTGGAAATAAAGTTTACCAATACAGGTTTACCGGATGGAACACCCATTACCTTTAACCAGGGTGATTCCTTTAACATTGTTCCCAAATCCGGCATTTACTGGAATTCTCCCACACGGGATGCGCTTAACATCACCCCGCAAATTTCCAATGACGGGGTAGAAAATCCTTCCCGTCTGACAGGTGGTAAGCTTACCGCGTACTTTAACGTGCGCGACTATCACCTTGGCCGTTATATGGACAAGCTGAACGCCTTTTCCAATTCTCTTATCTGGGAAGTAAATAAAATACACAGCCAGGGCGCGGGTCTTGTTAAT
>CAZJOG010000017.1:0-20588 GCA_964547565.1 uncultured Desulfovibrionaceae bacterium | reverse complement strand
AAGGGGTTTCCCTTCCCCCCAGCGCTTCATCACCCCACAAGCTCCCAAATTTTTGCAAGGTTGGTCAGCAGGGCCGGCAAGTCCCGCAGGAACAGGGAATTTGGGCCATCGCACAGGGCTTTATCCGGGTTTGGGTGTGTTTCTAAGAAAATACCATCCACGCCTGTTGCGGCAGCCGCGCGCGCCAGAACAGGCACAAATTCGCGCTGACCGCCGGAAGAAGAACCCTGCCCGCCGGGTAACTGGACAGAATGGGTTGCATCAAAAATAACGGGCACCCCAAAAGATTGCATAATAGGGAAGGAGCGGTAATCCACCACAAGGTTGTTGTAGCCAAAGCTTGCGCCGCGTTCTGTAAGCAGAATTTCTTTTTTGCCAAAAGATTCCAGTTTATTTTTCACCTGTTCCATATCCCAGGGGGCAAGAAACTGGCCTTTTTTGACATTCACAATGACAGGGGTGGCGGCAGAGGCGGCGAGTATATCCGTCTGGCGGCAGAGAAAGGCGGGAATCTGGAGAATATCCGCCACTTCCGCCACAGGGGCGGCCTGTTCCGGCAGATGGATGTCTGTAACTATGGGCAGGCCTGTTTCCTGTTTGATACGGGCCAGCCATTCCAGCCCCTGGGCCATACCATGGCCGCGGAAGCCGGAACCAGACGTGCGGTTGGCTTTATCCCACGAGCTTTTAAAAACAGCCACAAGACCGGCTGCCTGCGCGGCTTCTTTCACGGCATGGGCTGTTTCAAGAGCCAGAGGAAAATCTTCCAGAGCGCAAGGGCCTGCAAAAACAAAGTGCTGGTGGCGCAGGGTTTGATAAAGAGCGTGGGGAGTTAACGTGTTTTGGGGGGCCATTTATTTTGCATGCCCCGCTGCGGCGCGGATAAATTCGCGGAAAAGGGGGTGGGCATTCATGGGGTTGGATTTAAATTCCGGGTGAAACTGGCAACCAACAAACCAGGGGTGAGTGGGCAATTCTACCATTTCGACAAGATTCCCGTCTGGGGATGTGCCGGAAAAAACCATACCGTGTTCAGCAAGAATATCTTTGTAGGCATTGTTAAATTCGTAACGGTGGCGGTGGCGCTCGGAAATTTCTTTGATTTTATAGGCTTCCATGGCGCGGGAATTTTCTGCAAGCACACAGGGATACGCGCCAAGACGCATGGTGCCGCCTTTATGGCTGGCGTCGTCTCTTTGCTCCAGCGCGTTTTTACGGAAGTCGTACCATTCGGTCATCAAGTAAATAAGTTTGTCTTTGGCATTGGGTTCAAATTCTTCAGAATTGGCGTCTGGCAGGCCGGCAACATGGCGGGCAAATTCAATAACAGCCGCCTGCATACCCAGGCAAATGCCAAAAAAAGGCACATTATTTTCGCGGGCGTATTTAATGGCGGCAATTTTGCCTTCCACCCCACGGTACCCAAAGCCACCAGGGACAAGAATACCCTGGCACCCGGCAAAACGTTCGGCCACATTTTTATCGTTCAGTTCTTCGGAATTTACATACCGCAGGTCAACATCCAGATGATTAGCCACTGCGCCGTGGGTAAGAGCTTCATGCAGGCTTTTGTAGGCTTCTTTCAACTCCACATATTTGCCCACAATAGCAATGGTGACAGTGCCAAGGGGGTTTTCAAAATCGTGCATAAGTTTGCGCCAGGGGGCAAGGTCTGCGTTGCGGGCGGGCAGGCGCAACATAATGGCGACTTTTTGGTCAAAGCCTTCTTCATAAAATTTCAAGGGCACTTCGTACACATTTTTGACGTCTACGGAGGAAAAAACGGCGTCCTGGCTGACATTACAGAAAAGGGAGATTTTGCGTTTGACGTCTGCGGGGATAGGTTCTTCGCAGCGGCAAAGGATAATATCCGGCTGTATGCCAATAGAAAGCAGTTCTTTAACACTGTGCTGGGTGGGTTTGGTTTTATGTTCGCCGGCAGTACGCAGGTAAGGCACAAGGGTAAGGTGGATACTCAGGCAGTCTGGCCCAAGTTCAGAACGTAACTGGCGTATGGCCTCCAGAAAAGGCAGGCCTTCAATATCACCCACTGTGCCGCCAATTTCAATAAGGGCCACGTCAGGAGGGTTATCGCCTTCGGCAAGGCTTAAGATAATACGCTTAATTTCGTCCGTGATATGGGGGATAACCTGTACGGTGCCCCCCAGATAATCGCCGCGTCTTTCTTTATTAATAACATTGTAATAAATGCGGCCGGATGTGGTGCTGTTTTTCTGCGAAAGGGGGACACCCAGATACCGTTCGTAGTGGCCAAGGTCAAGGTCGGTTTCCGCGCCATCGTCTGTGACAAACACTTCTCCGTGCTGGAAGGGGCTCATGGTGCCCGGGTCAACATTAATATAGGGGTCCAGTTTTTGGATAGTGACAGAAAGACCCCGCGCTTTTAAGAGAGCACCCAGGGATGCTGCCGCAAGTCCTTTACCCAATGATGACAACACGCCACCTGTGACGAAAATAAACTTTGTTTTCATGCTCGCACCTTCGTTAATTACGCAAACGTCCTGCTTGACGTCACGCCGCTTCCCCTTTTATACTTGAGGGAAAGGTTAAAGAAAAGCATTTTTTGGGTTAAAAATCCTGTAAGGAGCTTCCATGGCAAATGTCCATGTTCTTGTGCTGACTGGTTATGGCACAAATTCCCATGCGGAAAGCGCCCATGCCGCCTTGCTGGCTGGTGCGGATAAAGCGGATGTTGTGCATTTTGCGGATATTGTTTCCGGCGATGTTCTGCTTGCCGACTACAATTTCCTTGTTTTTCCGGGTGGTTTTCTGGATGGGGACGACCTGGGGGCAGCCCATGCGGCGGCAAAACGCTGGCTGTATGGGGTGGACGCAAAAGGCCGGCCCCTTATGGAGCATTTACAAGCCTTTATGCAGGAAGGGAAACTTATCCTGGGCATTTGTAATGGTTTTCAGCTTCTGGTAAAATTAGGGCTTTTGCCTGCGCTTGACGGGTTATACTTTACCCAGCAGGTATCTTTGGCGCATAATCTTTCCGGCAAGTATGAAGACAGGTGGGTACGGCTTGGGGTAAACCCTTCCTCTCCCTCTGTTTTCACCAAAGGTCTGGATAATCTGACCATGCCTGTGCGGCATGGGGAAGGCAGGCTTGTACCCAAGGATGAAGCCACACTGCAGGCGCTTCAAACCCATAATCTTGTTACTCTTTCGTATCTGGATGAAAAAACGCTTTTGCCCACGCAGGAATACCCGGCAAACCCAAATGGTTCTCCCATGGGGATAGCGGGCCTGTGTGATCCCACAGGCCGCATCTTGGGCCTTATGCCGCACCCGGAAGCTTTTAATGACCCCACCAATGCGCCTTTATGGACGCGCGGGGTGCAGGAATTACCCGGTGTGGTGCTGTTTGAGAATGCGGTACGATTTTTACGATAGAGCGCAAATACTATGAACAAATTAGCGGTGATAGCCATAGGGGGCAACTCCCTTATCAAGCGGCGGGATAAGCAAAGCGTAGAAGACCAGTACGAAGCTTTGTGCGAAACCATGGAGCATGTGGCAGACATTGTGCAGGCAGGGTGGCAGGTGCTTATCACGCATGGCAATGGGCCCCAGGTGGGTTTTATTATGCTGCGCTCGGAGATTGCGCGGGCGGCAACGGGTTTGCATCTTGTGCCACTGGTGAGCTGTGTGGCAGACACACAGGGTGCCATAGGCTACCAGATACAGCAGGCCCTGGGCAATGCCCTGCGCAGGCGTGGGCTGCTGGAACAGGCGGAAAAAGTGGCGACTGTGGTCACGCAAACCCGCGTAGACGCGGCAGACCCGGCGCTTATGAATCCCAGCAAATTTATTGGGGAATTTTATGGGGCTGAACAGCTGGAGGAAATCCAGACTCTGCACCCTGACTGGGTTTTGAAGGAAGATTCCGGCAGAGGCTACAGGCGCGTGGTGCCATCTCCAGAACCTTTAGAGGTGATAGAACTGCAAGCTGTACAAGCACTTTTGACGGCAGGCTTCCAGGTGGCCGCAGCAGGCGGGGGTGGCATACCGGTTGTTTCCATGCCAGAAGGGCTTTTTGGGCTGGACGCGGTGATAGATAAAGACCTTACCAGCGCACTTCTGGCCAATGCGCTGGGGGCAGAGCTGTTGTTAATCTCCACAGCTGTAGAAAATGTTTGTTTAAATTTTGGCAAACCAGATCAGCAGGCTCTGGGGGTTTTGCCTCTGGAAAAAGCCAAAGCATATTACGCTGAAGGACAGTTTCCTCCCGGCAGTATGGGCCCCAAGATAGCGGCAGCCATACGGTATTTGGAAGGGGGCGGAAAAGCGGCGGTTATCACAAGCCCGGAACACATGCTGGAGGCACTGCAGCATGGCAAAGGCACTATTATTACAAATATTCCATAAAAATAAGGAAGTATCTACTATGGACACATTACGCATCCACGGTTTAATTAACAAACTGGCCTCCTGCGAGTATACAAATATGTGCGGGAGTGACTTTTTGCTCACCTGGGAAAAAAGCCTGGACGAACTGAAAGCTGTTTGGCTGGTGGCGGACATTCTGCGTGGCCTCAGGGAACAGAACAAAAGCGTGCGGCTTTTTGATTCCGGGCTTGGGGTTTCTCTGTTTAGGGATAATTCCACACGCACACGTTTCAGTTTTGCCAGCGCGTGTAATATGCTGGGCCTGACTGTGCAGGATCTGGACGAAGGCAAAAGCCAGATCGCCCACGGGGAAACCGTGCGCGAAACCGCCACCATGGTTTCTTTTATGGCGGATGTTATTGGCATACGGGATGATATGTACATTGGCAAAGGCAATGCCTATATGCGCGCCGTGGCAGAAGCCGTGGAACAAAGCCACAAAGATGGCGTGCTGGAACAACGCCCCACGCTTGTGAACCTCCAGTGTGATATAGACCACCCCACCCAGACTATGGCGGATTTTTTGCATATTGTGCACCATTTTGGAGGCCTGGAGAATCTGAAAGGGAAAAAAGTGGCCATGACCTGGGCGTATTCGCCTTCTTACGGTAAGCCGCTTTCCGTGCCACAGGGTGTTATTGGCCTTATGAGCCGCTTTGGTATGGATGTTTGCCTGGCACACCCCAAGGGATATGAAGTGATGCAGGATGTGGAAAATGTCGCCCGGGCGCAGTCCGCTGCTTCCGGCGGTTCATTTACACGCACAAATTCCATGCAGGAGGCCTTTGAAGGCGCGCATATTGTATACCCCAAAAGCTGGGCATCATTCGCCGCTATGGAAGAGCGCACAGAACTGTACGGAAAAGGGGACACAGACGGCATTAAAGCTCTGGAAAAACGGCTGCTTGCCCAAAATGCGGAACATAAAGACTGGGAATGTACAGAAAAACATATGCAAACAACAGCATCCACACCTTCCACCAGTCAGGCGCTGTATATGCACTGCCTGCCTGCGGATATAACAGGCGTTTCCTGTAAGGAAGGGGAAGTAGCAAACAGCGTGTTTGACCGTTACCGCACCCCACTTTACAAACAGGCCAGCTATAAACCGTATGCCATAGCCGCTATGATACTTTTGGCAAAATGCCCCATGCCGGCAGATACCCTGCACGCCCTGCTGCATGACGGCAAACCCCGCTTTATGGGAAAAACACGGTAGGGGGAAAATCCTATTATCGTACCACGCGTAACCATTTCACTGGATCTTGGGGATGGTTACGCACCCAATATTTTGGATACAAATAGAAATATATTTTCCTATTTGCCCTACTTCACTGATACTACCTGCTGGGCAACACCTTAAAATAAAAGATGAGGCCAGCGTGATATCATTCGTTGAAGTTGAGCGTATGATTGTGACACCACATGAAAATGAAAAATTAGAATTTAAAGAAGCAAAAAGCCAATTTGATACGGAGTCACTTTACAAATATTGTGTCGCCTTGGCTAATGAGGGAGGCGGCACACTTTTACTTGGTGTTACCAATACACCACCGCGAAAAATTGTTGGAACCCATGCCTTTCCTGATCTCGACAAAATTAAAAAACAAATTTACGATAAACTTAAATTTCGGGTTGATGTAGAAGAAATTTCACACCCAGAGGGGCGTGTGCTTGCCTTCACTAGTCCTCCACGCCCAGCTGGTACGGCCTTTTCATGTGATGGTGCCTATTATATGCGTGTGGGGGGAAAGCCTTGTCCCCATGACAGAAGACAGGCTCAGGCAGATTTTTAGAGACGAAAAACCCGGTTTTTTGCAAAGAAATGCATGCTTAGATAAAAGCGAAGAAGATGTTATTACCCTTCTCGATACCCAAAGTTTTTTTGAACTTATGCAGCGCCCATACCCTGCAACGCGTGAAACCCTGCTTACCCAGCTTGCGGAAGAAGACCTTATACAAAAAAATGATACCAGCTGGCATATTACAAATCTTGGAGCTCTTCTTTTTGCAAAAGACCTTAATATGTTTGAAGAACTGCAGCGTAAAGCTCCACGTGTAGTGGTGTATAAAGGAATAAATAAGCTGGAGACATTACGCGAAAAAATTGGAAAAAAAGGATACGCCGTTGGATTTGAAGGGTTGATAGAGTTTATTCATAGTCAGCTGCCATCCAATGAAGTGATTGGACAAGCATTAAGAACTAAAACAAGAATGTACCCAGAAATTGCAATCAGAGAATTAGTTGCAAATGCCTTAATACATCAGGATTTAGATGATTTTAGTTCATTTATCATGATTGAAATATACAGCGACCGCATAGAGATCACAAATCCAGGTATACCAATAATCCCCCCAGATAGATTTATAGATGAGTACAAATCAAGAAATGAACAATTAACAAACATCATGCGAAGACTCCGTATTTGTGAGGAACGAAGTAGTGGAGTGGATAAAGTTATCCATGCAACAGAAACATGGCAGCTTCCACCACCAGATTTTCGCACAAGTCTGGAACATACCAGTGCTATACTTTACGCTCCCAAAACTTTTGAAGAAATGGATCGCAAAGAAAGAGTACGCGCCTGTTACCAGCATGCCTGCCTGCAATATGTGTGCAATCATAAAATGACAAACCAAAGTTTGCGTGAAAGATTCCAGCTACCTGAGCATAAGGCAGATGCAGTTTCGCGTATTATTAATGATGCCATGAATGATGGCAGAATAAAAATTGACGACCCGGAAAGTCGATCCAAACGTTACGCAAAATATCTGCCCTACTGGGCCTAGTCTTATTTGTTTGCTATTCAAATTTCACTTTATATTTTTTTATAAAATGAAAAAAAACAATATGTTTTTATTTGTACGCTAAACAAAATCCGTGTCACGTTACTCCTAACCAGTAACACCCCACCCCACGCTGGACAAACACCACAAAAAAAGCTAAAGCTTCTTTGAAGAAATTTAAATTTGGAGAATCACCATGGCTCAAAAGAAAATAGAAAGAAAGAAGGAACTGGACCGTCGTCGCAAACGCCGTGAAGAGCGCCTTAAAGAACGCATCCGCGAAGCAAAAGCTGCCAAAAAGTAAGCAGACTTTGTTTTTGTTTTTGCTTGCCTGGCACCAGCAGGCAAGCTCTTTGTTTTTAACTTGCACAGTGAAAATTTCCTATGCCAATTTACGAATACCAATGCCCAAACTGCCACACGGTTTTTGAAGAATGGCTAAAAAGTGTGGACGAAAGTGACAAACCCTGCCCCAAGTGTCACACTGCCTCGCCCCATATTGTTTCTCAAACATCCTTTGCCCTGAAAGGGGAAGGCTGGTATGTAACAGAATACGGGAACAGGAAGGAAGAAGCCTCCGGCGCAGAACACACAGAAAAACCCGAAGCAACGGAAACAACCACACAGCCGGAAGGCACCACAGCCAATACCTCCGCGCAGGGCGAATCCAAAACAGAAACAAAAACCGAAAGCTCCGCAGAAAAAAAGACAGCCTCCCAGCCTGCCCCAACAGAAAATGTCGCGTAGCCGATGTTTTTTGCGGTTTTGTCCACAGCGCTGTACACAGTTTCCCACACTGTTTCTTTGAAGGTGAACTATGATAGAACGTTATTCACGCCCGGAAATGGCCGCCCTCTGGACTTTGGAAGCAAAGTACAAAGCTTGGTTGCGTGTGGAAATGGCAGTGTGCAAAGCCTGGATGGAAGAGGGCCGAATCCCGCCGCAAGATTTTGCGGAACTGGAAAAACACGCAAACCGCGAAAATGTTATACAGCCTGAACGCATAGAAGAAATAGAAGCCACCACGCGGCACGATGTTATCGCGTTTCTTACTTCTCTGGAAGAAAGTATTGGCCCTCTTGCCCGCTATATCCATATAGGCTGCACATCCAGTGATATTGTGGACACTGCCAATGCGCTTTTACTGCGCGAAGCAGGGGAAAAAATTCTGGCCGATGTGGATATGGTGATGGGCACACTAAAAGATTTTGCCCTTGCCCACCAGGGCTTGGTATGTATGGGCCGCACGCACGGCATACACGCAGAACCCACCACCTATGCCTTAAAGTTTGCGGGTTTTTACGCAGAATTTGCACGCCACAAAACACGTTTTGCGGAAGCTGTGGTTGGCATTGCCACAGGTAAACTTTCCGGTGCTGTAGGCACAAACGCTATTTTGCCCCCGCATGTGGAAGAACGTGCGCTGGCTTTTTTGGGTTTGCAAACAGATACTCTTGCCACCCAGATTATCCAAAGGGACAGATACGCTCACTATTTCACGGCTCTGGCCCTTATGGCCGGTGGGGTAGAACGCCTTTGTGTGGAGCTTAGGCATTTACAGCGCACAGAAGTGCATGAAGTGGAAGAAGGTTTTGGCAAAGGCCAGAAAGGATCTTCTGCCATGCCCCATAAAAAAAACCCCATTTCTGCGGAAAATCTTTCCGGTCTTGCGCGTGTGCTGCGCGGGAATGCCCTTGCCAGCATGGAAGACCAGGCTTTGTGGCACGAGCGGGACATAAGCCACTCTTCTGTGGAACGTGTTATTATGCCGGACTCCACTATCCTTATGGACTATATGCTGCACAGGCTCCATTCTCTGGTCAAAAACCTGCGGGTTCTTCCCCAAAATGTGGAAAAAAACCTGTGGGGCAGTTATGGGCTTTTTTTCTCGCAGCGGGTACTCACCGCCCTTCTGGAAGCAGGCTTTGAAAGACAAAAAGCGTATGAACTTGTGCAGTCTCTTGCCATGGTAGCATGGGAAACAGGCCGGCTTTTCCCTGACCTTGTGCGGGAAAACAAGGATATAGGGCAATACCTTCCCGAGGCCACCCTTGCGACCCTTTTTGACACAGCCTGCTATAAGGTGCATGAAGAAAAACTTTTGGCGCGTGTGTGGCAAGTGGGTTGATATTTTCTGGAAAATGTTAAGAGAATTATCCCACGCCGCTTTTAATCGACCATTAAAAGCTGGACGAAAACAAAGTGTTATGCTATGTCAAATAAAACGTGTGTTCAGGGTTGAACACTTCTTTTTCTATGTATTGTGACATTATTTTTTTACAAGATAATTCAGCAAGTTGTCTTTCGTTTTTCTATATGGGAGGACGGGCGGAACGTATGGACAAGCGCGCGCCGTTTTCCCACTTTCTGCCAAGTCTATACCAGTTTTGTGACCTTCTTTAAGGAAATTACCTATGCCCTATACCCTGCCTTTGCCTGAAGATGAAATGAAAAGACGCCTGGCGCGGCTTTTGCTCGAAAAATCGTACAGAGAAGGGGACTTTACCCTTACTTCAGGCAAAAAAAGTGAGTATTACTTTGACGGCAAACAAACCGCCCTGCATCCTGAAGGGGCATGGCTTATCGGGCATTTATTCAACTCCCTGCTTGCGGATATTGAACCACTGGTTGCTGTGGGCGGTATGACCCTTGGTGCAGACCCTCTGGTGTGCGCCACAAGTGTGGTTTCGTATGCCTCCCCCCGCCCTCTGGCAGCGTTTATTGTGCGTAAAACCCCAAAAGGGCACGGCACCAATGAATATATTGAAGGCCTGGCTAACCTGCCCAAAGGGGCGCCTGTGGCTATGCTGGAAGATGTGGTGACAACCGGCGGCTCTTTGCTTACCGCGTGCGAGCGGGTAAAAGACGCAGGTTTTGTGATAAAGGCTGTCTGCACAGTGCTGGACAGGGAAGAAGGCGGGGCGGAAAAACTTTTGGAAGCAGGCTACCCCTTGCGCCGTCTGTTTTTCCGTCATGAACTCCTGACTTTTGGTAAACAAAAGGCCTAAATTATGGCATGCTCTCTGCGCCCATCCCTGAATGTTTTTTGGCAAAAGGCATGCCTGTTCCTTCTGCTTTTGGTTTTTCTCTGCCCTGCTCCGGCTCTTGCGTGGGACGCCCGCCTTGCGGATGCCCCCAACTTGCCCGGCTCTCTGGTGGTTATTAATAAAGGGATAAAAAAACTGTACCTGCTGGAAAAACAAAGCCCTCTGACCCTCAAAAATGTTTATCCCAGTATCCACGGTGAGCTGGAAGGTGACAAACAGATAGAAGGCGATTTACGCACACCGGAAGGTGTGTATTTTGTCACAGGCCGCATACGCACCCCTCTGGATTTTGACGAATACGGCAGTGAGGCCCACGCGCTGAATTACCCCAATCCTATGGACAGACTGCATGGGAAAACAGGGGGCGGCATATGGATACACAGCAAAGGCCAGCCCATTGCGGGCCAGGCAACACGCGGTTGCATAGCTATTGATCTGGATAATATTGCTGTACTTGGCCAAAAACTTACCCCGGGTATGCCTGTTCTGGTTGCCCAAAATGTGGAAATACTGACAGATAACCCCAGTAATCTGGGCAATGGCAGTGTACCGGTTACCCTGTTTAACGAAGCAGGGCTGAACCCGGGCAATACACTGGCGGATTATCTGGTTGCCCAGACCATTTCCTGGAATAAAGCCTGGGCGGCCCGGTCTTCAGACTTTTTTACTTTTTATGACCCTGCTTCGTACACAAAAGCGCAGGGGGAAAGTTTTGAGGCGTTTAAGAACCAGAAAGAACGTCTTTTCCAATCCTTCCCCTGGATACAAATTTTATTTGGCGAAGTGCATGCGCTTGAAGGCCCGGACTACTGGGTCACATGGTTCAGCCAGTATTACCGCGCCCCTAATCTTACCACAGAAGGCACACGCCGCCTTTATTGGAAACCCGTACAGGGCGAGTTAAAAATTGTGGGCATGGAGTGGATACCAGAAGATTTGGGTATGGAAAGAGCGTATCTGGAAACCCTTGTCCCCTCTGTAACCGCGTTTGTAGAAGAATGGCGTCAGTCATGGGAAAAAGGGGATCTGAAAACCTACCTTGCCTTTTACAGAGAAGACGCTGTGCAAGAAGGCCGCAAAGGCATAGGCGCTATTGAAAAACATAAAATTGATACCTGGAAAACCCGTAAACCCGCCAAGGTGGATTTACTTGGACCGCGTGTGCGCCTTTCTGACAGGGGTGTGCGTGTAGATATGACACAGGTGTATAAAAACGTGGCAGGTTATCAGGATAAGGGTGTCAAGGAACTGTTCCTTTACCCGGATGGTTCGAGCTGGAAAATAGTCTCAGAGTCATGGGTAGCAACCCCCTAACATCCAAAGGCACTATATGGCACAACCCGGTAAATACACAGTTCTTGTCATGCACGACAACGGGAAGACACGCCGCTACCGAATAAGCACGCGACTGCTCCACACTTTGTTTGTCCTGTCTATTCTTTTGCCTTTTGTGGCAGGCGCTGCCCTTTGGTACGGGTATAGCTCATGGCAAAAAATCCGCGTGGTAGAAACGGAAAATCAAACCCTTATGGAAGACCTGGCAAAAAGCGAAATGGCGCTGCACCGTCTTTCTAATCTGGAAACTCTGCTGGCCACCAATGAGCCGCGCACCCTCCAAAATATGATTGAAGGGTATGCGCCCACCACACCCACCACTGGCGGGCAATCTGCCACAAATCCGACTGCCTCCAACGCAGCCAACACGGCGCAAACACCTTCTACCCAGTCCGAAAATGCGCAGGGGACAGTTGCCGGCGCGCCAGATACAACAGGAGCAACAGGTACGACTGGTACGGCAGGGGTAACGGAAAACCCAGAAAACCCAGAACAACCTGCTGCTTCCGCAGTGCCACCACAGGAAAACACGTTGGCAGAAGAGGGAACAACGCCTCCAGATGCCACGGCCGTCACAGGGCCGGATATTCCTCTGGAAAATGGCCCAGTCACAGGGAAAGATGGCGAACGTGTGGAAATAAACACAGGGCTTGTGCGGGTGGAAAACCTTAGCGCACGCCGCGTTGGTCTGCGCAGTCTGCGTATTGCCTTTGACCTGTATAACACGGAAATGCAGCCTCAGGTTTCCGGTAAAACAACCTTTGACCTGATACTGGAAGATGGCACCACATATTCGCTTCCCCCGCAGGGTGACACCCGCTTCCGCATTAACCGCCTGAAACGTATCACAGGGAATCCGTCCCTGCCCGCTGAAGTTACCAATGAAACCTCGCTGGAGAAGGCGCAGGTGCGTGTGACTGTGCTGGAAGGTGAAAGCACTATTGTGTACCAGTCTCTGGTGCCGCTGGAGAATCAATAACGTTTGGGCCGGTGAAGGGGCGCTACCTGCCGCACCTCTAGCAGCAAATTGCGATAATTTTCTAAAGCCACGCCCCCACACTCAGCAGGTTTTGTGTTTACACCCTGCCAGCTTGTTCGCATGGCCCTCACACGGCCTCAACATGGCCCCACACATGGCCCCCACATGGCCTGTCATCCCCGCCCAATTTTTCCAGCGTATGGGGCAAAACAGGCACAAGAGCCGTCAGATTTTCCTCCACCGCTTTTGCGCTGCCAGGCAGGCACAGCAAAAGGCAGCCGCCTATTGCCCCAGCCACAAGGCGTGAAAGTGCGGCTTTGGGGGTAATAGCAAGAGAAGCCGCCATCATCAGCTGTTCCATACCCGCAAACCGTTTATGAAGAAGCGGCAGCACAGCCTCCGGGGTTACATCCCGCGGGCCAGGCCCTGTGCCGCCTGTTGTGGCGATAATATTTGCGCTTTTTGCAAGCTCTGCCACCAGCGTGCGTATACTATCCGCTTCATCCGGCAACAAAAAAAACTCCAAACTGGCATCAGGGAATACACGTTTAAGCAAACAAGCAAGCAAAGGGCCGCTTGTGTCTTCTTTTTCCCCTTTGAAGACAGAATCGGAGAGTGTGAGAATACAAATACGCGGGGCGGAAAAATCCATACAATTTCCTGTGTTGCAAAATGGGTAATAAACCGGCAGAAAAAGACAACAGGCGCACATACGCCTGTTATTTGCAAAAAATTTACCACACGGAATTCAGGCAGGCAAACACTTGACCATAAGGGGATTTTGCGCTATAGGTATTTTTCACGGCGAAAGTAGTTCAATTGGCAGAGCCCCGGATTGTGGTTCCGGTTGTTGTGGGTTCGAGTCCCATCTTTCGCCCCATTTTTTGGCTTACGGTTTTTCCGTAAGCCTTTTTTACCCCCTTTTTACCCCCTGTTGTTTCAGATTTTAATACCAAAAGATTTTACTTCCCATAACAAAGCGCCCAACGGACTGGCATTCGTTGGGCGCTTTATGTTTTTCTGTCAGATATACAAAAGCGGGATATAGGCTACACTTAAAATTTACATAAAAGTTAGAATGTTACTCTTAAGCCCAGCACAAACTGGTGCATAGCTGTGGGGCGTGTGCTTTTAATATCATACATTCCTATTACTGTTTTAGTTTTGCCTTTGCCAAATTGGGCATAACGGTAGCCAAGGTCAACACTGATGTTGTCTGTAAATGCATACGCAACACCAGCGCCCACATTCCAGGCAAATTGGGCGGTTGTTTTATTGGAAACACCAACTCCACCAAAAGAACCAGTACCCGGAACGGCAAGCGTAAGATTATCTAAGCTCAGGCTGTTCCAGGCAACACCAAGACCAGCGCCCACATAGGGGGTAAAGGCGGTACCAGTATTAATGTCATAGTACGCGTTGGCAAACAAAGCTGTTATAGAGCTTTTTGTGGTAACCTTTAAATCAATGCCACTGCCCCCTCCCAGCAAGTCATAGGTTTTGCTTTTTTTTACTGGGGTAAAAGTGCTGAATTCTAATTCTGCACGGATTGGCAGGTTAAACTTCTTAAAGTTGTAACCAATGGCCACACCACCACCAAACGTGCCTTTGCTGAAGCTTTGGCTAATACCATCCACTCTGCCAAAGTTTTTTTGGTAAGGGGCAGCTTTGCCTGTTTCAATACCACCGATAATCTTGGGGGCAATGTACAAATTCAAAGGTTCAGCTGCAAAAACAGGAGCCGGAAGCGCCAGCAATACAGCAAGGGAAATAATAAGCTTCTTCATTTTAACTCCCTTTGGCAGAAAAATAGTTTTTTTCTGCGTTTTTTTTGTCACGCCCTATGCATGACTTTTCCGTTCCTTTTTAGTTTTACTTGGTTATAACCAAGTGTCAAGTGGAAAATGCTTGGCTAGAAGCAGAGGAAAGAGGGGAACATGCCTTTTGTCAGTAATTTGCCTAAGATAATGGATAATTTTGGTTTAACGTATGAAGAACTTCAATTCCGCGCAAAAATAGCCCCAGATACACTGGCGCGCTGCAGGGATGAACGTATCGCCACCGTAAAACTGTTAACACTTGCAAAAATTGCAAAAGCTTTGGATATACACGTGCAAGATTTATTTGAGTATATGGAATAACCCCAGTGTGCCCCATACAGAACATTTTGTATAAAAAATAAGCCCAGGTAGCAATCTATGCTATACGTGGGCTTATGCTATGCGTAGGCTTGTTTTAAAAAAGTGTGTGGTGTTAAGCATCCACCGGTACGGAGCAGTCGTACAAAGTTTCAGGGGCAATATCAAGATTTCCCGGCCATGTTACAGTACCATACGCAACTGTGGCTTCAGAAAATTTTCTGGTATCTGCCAGAGCTTGCCAGGGCTGCATGTTAAGCAGTGGGCGCATATCAAAAAGCCGTTTTTCACCGTTTTCAAAAACAAGCAGAATATGAAAATTGGAACGCAACTCCAAATTTGTGACATCTAAACACATATACTTTCACCTTATCATAAGGGTTGTATTCTGAAAATTTCCTGTCCATGGCGGGCAAGTTCCCAATTCGCGTATAGAGCCTCTTTGTTTAACTCAATCCACGCTTGTACAAGGCGAAGTTGTTTATTGGGCAGAGACCTTCCAGTATCAGGCCTTCTTCAATACCCATTACGGCTTTCACATCCTGATAACGCACATGGATATGCGGCAAATGATGCCGTTCCGTATCATAAAAAAACATTTGGATAACAATTCCATAAAACATGCTGA
The DNA here is from genome assembly GCA_964547565.1 of uncultured Desulfovibrionaceae bacterium. Classification (GTDB taxonomy): domain Bacteria; phylum Desulfobacterota; class Desulfovibrionia; order Desulfovibrionales; family Desulfovibrionaceae; genus CAZPTC01. The sequence continues at coordinate 5,261 of CAZJOG010000017.1, read as the reverse complement.
CAATAGGCATATTCTATTCCTCCTGCCGTTTCACCAAGCCTTTTGCTCCTTTACGCCCCCAGTGGCCTTTTAAACGCTTCTGCCAGATCTTCCACCCGCGCGGCAAAAATATGGTGGTGTCTGTCTGTTACGGCATCCAGATGCAAAACAGGGTCTTGCGTGGTCATGCCAATTTTGCCCACTATCTGTCCAGCAAACAAGTCTTCAAATGCCGCCTGATTTTTGGGCGCAACACTTACAAGCAAACGGCTGGCGCTTTCTGCGTACAAAAGTTCCGTCAGGTTTATTTCTTCCGCAACAGGCACGCGGGCAATATCCACAGCCGCACCAAGCCGACCGCCTATACACATTTCCGCAAGGGCCACCGCAAGGCCACCGTCCGAAAGGTCATGGCAGGCACTGACCAGGCCGCTGTTTATGGCTTTAAACAAGGTGCGGTAACGGGCAAGCGCGCTTACTTCATCCACCTGAGGCACACGGTGCAGGGTAAGGCCCAGGTGGCTGGCAATTTCACTGCCGCCCAGCTCCCGTTTTGTTTCCCCAAGCAGATAAACCATATGCCCGGGTGCTTTAAAGTCGCTGGAAACAGCTTTTCCGGCATCCGCCATATAGCCCAGCACACTAAAAAGTAAGGTGGGCGGGATAGATATTTTTTCGCCCCCCCCTGTGTAATCGTTTTTCATAGAATCTTTGCCGGAAACACACGGCACACCAAAACCTGTGCAAAAATGCGCCAGCGCTTTACAGGCACGCACAAGCTGGGCCATTTTATGGCGGCCATCCGGTGTTTTTTCCGAATACACGGGGTCTGGCCAGCAAAAGTTATCCACACCGGCCATACGGTCAGGGTCTGCGCCTGTGGCAACAGCGTTACGGATAGCTTCGTCAATCGCATTGGCGGCCATCCAGTAGGTATCGGCGTCGCTGAACTTGGGGCATATACCATGGCTTAACACAATGGCTTCCTGCCCACCCAGTACAGGCCGCAGAACAGCCGCATCCGCAGGGGCGTCTTTTTCCACACCACACAAAGGTTTAATAACAGAGCCGCCCTTTACCTCATGGTCATACTGGCGGATAATGTTTTCCTTACTGCAAATATTCAGCCTGCCCAGCATATTAAGCAGCAAAGCTTCCTGGTTTTGCACATTCAGGCGCGGCTCCAGCTCCATATCGGCTATACCGGGTGCGCCTTCCCACACGGCTTCCAGCTTTGCCTGCGGCAAACCTTTATGCAAAAACTCCATAGAAAGGCAGGCGCAGGGATTACCCGCGTATGTGGCATAAAACAGGCCGGAATCTGTATAGCTGCCAAGGCAGGTGGCTTCTACATCCATATGGCTTGCCAGACGGCAAAATTCTTCCAGTTTTTCCGGGGGAACTGCCAGGGTCATACGTTCCTGCGCTTCAGAAAGCAACACTTCCCACGGCCGCAGGCCATCGTACTTCAACGGTGCCAGTGCCAGGTCAAGGGAGGCGCCATTCGTATCTTCCGCCATTTCCCCAACAGAGGAGGAAAGGCCGCCTGCGCCATTGTCCGTTATGGCATTATACAAGCCTTTATCGCGGGCGCGCAGTAAAAAGTCGTACATTTTGCGCTGGGTAATGGGGTCACCTATCTGAACGGCTGTTGCCGGGCTGCCTTCGTGCAATTCTTCTGACGAAAAAGTCGCGCCGTGTATGCCATCCTTGCCTATGCGGCCCCCCACCATCACAATGGAATCCCCTACGCAGGCCTTTTTTTCATACCCGGGCCTGCCATGCAGGTGGGCAGGCAAAAGCCCTACAGTGCCGCAATACACCAGTGGTTTACCCAAATAACGCTCATCAAACACAATGGAGCCATTCACCGTAGGCACACCAGACTTATTGCCGCCATGCTCCACCCCTTCCGCCACGCCTTCCATAATACGGCGTGGGTGCAAAAGCCGCGGGGGAAGAGGATTTTTGGCTGTATCCCGGAAAGGGGAAGCAAAACAAAAAACATCCGTATTACACACAAGCTCTGCGCCCATGCCTGTGCCCATGGGGTCGCGGTTTACCCCCACAATACCTGTAAGCGCGCCCCCGTAGGGGTCTAAGGCAGAAGGGGAATTGTGTGTTTCTACCTTAATACATACATCCCAGGCATCATTAAAAGCCACAACACCGGCGTTATCTTTAAAAACAGAGCGGCAAAAATCGCCATGCCCATTTTCCCACGGGCCAAGTCTGTAGCGAATTTGTGCGGTAACAGCCTGTATGTATGTCTTATACAGGCTGTTGATAGTTTCTGTTTTCCCTGCCGGGTTGGCGGTTTTATCCGTATATTCCACTTCCGCCGCAAAAATTTTGTGCTTACAGTGTTCGCTCCATGTCTGGGCCAGCATTTCCAGTTCTACATCCGTGGGATTTCCCACAGCTTCCGGTATGGCAGAAAAATGCGGGGCCCGCAGAGCCTGGGTTTGGGGCAGGCGAAACCAGTTTTGTATAGTACGCATTTCTTCCAAACTCAGCGCCAGCACACCATCACGGGAAAGAGCCATAAGGGCCGCGTCGTCCATTTTTGTCAGGGGGATCACCCGCACATCATGGCAGGCAGAAGCCACAACAGCAGAACTTTGGGCTGTAAAGCCAAGTTCCCACCCATGCGCATCTTTAATCCGCACACGTTCAATAAGGTCATTCGCCAGCACGGACAAAGCCAAAAAATCTATTTCTTCCCGCGTTAAATCCCCCTCAATGGCATATATCACAGAGGTATAGATTTGGGGTTTCTCCACTGTGTCTGGCAATGGATGGGGGTGCGGGCTGTGGTTTTTTGCTTCCAGCAAAGAACCTGCCTGCCCGGAAACAGAAGGGCTTTCTTCCTGCTTTTTTTGCCCAAAACCACGCGCCCGCGCGTTTAACGCCAGCCATGCGGTTTGTGCCGCGGTTTTGCCTTCATTATCCGTTACACCCGGGCGGAAGGAAACCTCCACATACCAGTCTGCGCCGGCGGGGCGTGTACCGGCCAGAATATGGCCTTGCGCATTTGTCAGGCAGGCAGACTGCAGTAAAGGGTCAAACAGCACCGCCTGTTCGTACAAAAAAAGTGCCTCGTCCATAGCTTTTGCGCCGTCTCCCAAACCATCTAGTGTAAAAGCTCTGGCCTTACGCACAACCCGTATTTTTTGCCCAAGCGCCGGGTCGGAGGCCAGACGCACACGCTCTAAAACTCTGTGCCCGGGGCCATCCTGCGCTTCACGGGGAAAAACTTCCATACGGAACAGAGCAGAGGAACTTAACATAATACTATCCTTCAATGGCATATATATTGGCTAATTTTGGCGGAACTGCACAAAGGTGAGAGAATGGGCCAGCAATTTGGAATTTGCATTTTGGGGTAACAGGTTAAGCGCGCCTTCCGCTTTTTTCAGGTAACGGCCTGCCAGTTCCCGGGCCTGCTGGTCAAAGCCGTCTTCATTCACCCGCTGGGCAATAGCCTCCCGCTCTTCCTGTGTAAACAGGCCTTCCGCAAACTTGAGGGTAAATTCTTCTTTTTCCCCTTCCTCCAGCGCGGCTTTATAATACATAAGAGGCGGCGTAAACTTACCTTCTTCCACATCCCCAGCTGTGGGTTTACCTGTTTGCTCCGTGGGGGCAAAGTCCAGTGCGTCGTCCACTATCTGGAAAGCTAGACCCAAGTTCAGGCCAAAATCTGCCGCTGCCTGCACATCTTCCGGTGTTGCGCCGGCGTACAAAGCCCCAAGTTCACACGCCGCACGCAGTAACCAGGCGGTTTTGCCTGTTATCACTTCTATATATGTGGCAAGACTGTGCTGACTGGAACCTTTTAAGGCTATTTCCCGTATTTCCCCGGCTGCCGTTGCGCCCATGGCTTTAGACAGCACCTCCATCATTCTGGTATCACCAAGAGCCGCAATTGTGCACGAACCACCGGCCAGCAAGGCATCTCCCGCCAAAAGGCACGGGCTTATCCCAAATTCCATATGCGCCGCGTTTTTACCGCGCCGTGTGGTGGCATTGTCCAAAACATCATCGTGCAAAAGGGTTGCCACATGCAACATTTCCAGCACAGCCGCCACCCTGTAAAGCTGGGGATCATCCCTGCCAAACACCCGCGCCATACACAAAGCAAGTAATGGACGTAAACGCTTCCCACCGGAAAGCAAGGCATACGTCGCTATCTCCTGCACAGGCTGGGGCAGTTCCGCAATAGCAAGCTCCAGTGCTTCCTGTATCCGTGGAGATTCTTTACGCATGAGAGCCAGAAATTCGTCCATACATACTCCTTCCGAAAAATACCTGTACCCGGAACAAGACCTTGTGGGGAATGTTCCCTCTGCCTTCCCCATATTGCTAAAAAAAACCGCGGTGTGCAAGTTATTTATAGGGTGGCGTGCTGTATGGATGTTTTATCCTTTCCTTACATTCTCTTCACTCTCTACAGGCCCAACATTCTCTACAGGCCCTACAGACCCTATAGGCAGGCTATAGCTGCGTTTACCACTCCACACGGCATGCGCGTTTGCGTATGCCGCTGTTGCAGGGATGGCGGCAATTTCACCCAAACCTTTGGCGCCAAGCGGGCCTTCAGGATCTGGTTTTTCTATACAAATAACACGCATTTGGGGCATATCTGTGGCGCGTAATATCCCGCAGGAGGCAAATTTATCGGACGTAAGAGACCCATTTTCAAAAGGGAGTTTTTCTGTCATGGCATAGCCAAGCGCCATGGCAATGCCGCCTGTCACCTGGCTTTCAAAAAGCGCCCTGTTTATCACAGTACCGGAATCATGGGCAGCCACCACCAGATCCGGTTTGCCCTGCGGGTTAAGGCAAACAAGAGTCGCGGCAAAACTGTACGCAAGGTGGTTCACCACAGGTTCGCGGTTATGGGCGCAAAGATGGGCGGTGTTGGTACGTCCCACAGTGTCATACGTTCCCAAAAAAGACTGCCCGGCAAGGGAAGAAAGTTTTTCTTTCAACCCAGGGCCAGAGGGGGCGGCAGATAACAGGCTGTTGCAGGCGGCCAGAACAGCATGGCCAAGCTGCACAGTGCCACGGCTGGCGGTGGTACTGCCGGCGCTTGTGCCGCTTGCCGTATCACTGCGTACTGTAATACATATACTATCCTGCGGCTGGATACCCAGTGTTTGGGCAACCATCTGCGCGGCTATGGTGTGTATACCCTGCCCCATTTCCGTAAACCCGTGGTCAAGCAAAAGATGCCCCCCCTCTTGGACATGGAGAATGGCAGAACACGGCTCTGGTATACC
>CAZJOG010000016.1:0-20755 GCA_964547565.1 uncultured Desulfovibrionaceae bacterium | reverse complement strand
TACGTCTTCTCCCACAAGCCTTCATGTAATCTATACACAATTCTTTTTAACCTTTTTGTATCGCGTGTGTGCCGCGCAGGTTTTGCGTAGCAAAAGCAAGCGGCACACACGCGCATCAAGGGGGTTTGGGGGGGATTATCCCCCCCAAAGGGTTCTTATGTCCAGTAAAGTTATCATTATTGACTATGGCTCACAGGTTACGCAGCTTATAGCCCGCAGGGTGCGGGAAGCGGGTGTGTATTCAGAAATTCATCCGTGTACTATTAAGGCGGCGGAAGTAAAGGCCATGGGGCCGGACGCTGTCATATTGTCGGGTGGCCCTGCAAGTGTAGGGGAAAAAGATGCGCCTGCGTTGGACATGGGATTTTTGGATTTGGGTGTGCCGGTTTTGGGCATTTGTTATGGCATGCAGCTTTTGGCGCACAATCTGGGTGGTGGGCTGGAGCGTTCAGAAACGCGGGAATATGGCCCGGCGGAGCTGAGCCTTCTGGATGATAATGTGCTGTGGGAAGGGCTGGAAAGCCCTTGCCGGGTGTGGATGTCCCATGGGGATACGGTAAAAACACCGCCGCCTGGTTTTTCTGTGATAGGTCGCACGGCCACATTGCCTGTGGCTGCTATGGCGGATGAAAAAAAGAAAATTTACGCGGTGCAATTCCATCCGGAGGTGCATCATACGGAACAGGGCGAGCGGATAATCCGTAATTTCCTGTTTGGAGTGGTGGGGCTTGTGGCGGATTGGACCATGGGGTCATTTATTGACCGTGTGGTGGAAGAAACGCGGGCAAAAGTGGGGGAAGGCCATGTTATCTGCGGGCTTTCCGGCGGGGTAGATTCCACGGTTGTGGCTGTGCTTTTGCATAAGGCCATAGGGGAAAGGCTTCATTGTATTTTTGTGGATAACGGGGTTTTGCGCAAAGGGGAAGCGGAGGAAGTGGTGGGCTTTTTGCAAGCGCATTTCCAGCTTAATTTGCAGCTTGTGCCTGCGGCCTCTGTTTTTCTGGAAAAGCTGAAAGGTGTGGAAGACCCGGAGCAAAAGCGCAAAATTATTGGCCATACTTTTATAGAAGTGTTTGACCAGGAGGCGCAAAAAATAAAAGCCACGGGTGTTCCTGTAGAATTTTTGGCGCAGGGCACACTTTACCCGGATGTTATAGAGTCTGTTTCGTTTAAGGGCCCCAGCGCGGTTATTAAAAGCCACCATAATGTGGGAGGCTTGCCTGAAAAAATGAATATGAAGCTTATTGAGCCGTTGCGCGAACTGTTTAAGGACGAAGTGCGTAAAGTGGGCACGCAACTAGGTATTGCGGATAGCATTTTGTGGCGTCACCCTTTCCCGGGGCCGGGCTTGGCTATTCGGATAATTGGGGAAATAACACCAGAAAGATTGGAAGTTTTGCGTAATGCGGACTTTATTGTGCAGGAAGAATTACGCAGAACAGGCTGGTATCGTAAAGTCTGGCAGGGTTTTGCGGTGCTTTTACCGCTTAAAACAGTGGGTGTAATGGGCGATGGCAGAACATACGAAAGTGTTATTGCCCTGCGTATTGTGGACAGTGTGGACGCCATGACTGCAGACTGGGCGCGCTTGCCCAGCGAGGTTCTGGAAGCTATTTCCAGCCGCATAATCAATGAAGTAAAGGGTGTAAACAGGGTGGTGTACGATATTTCTTCCAAACCGCCAAGCACTATTGAGTGGGAATAATGAGAAAAATTCATGGTTTGGTTCTCCTTTAGTTAAAAAGAAACATATAATTAAAGAGGGTGAAGTTAATGAATGGAAGTAATGTTAGAATAGGTTCATGTATACTTGCAGGCGATATGGATAGTATGGTTCGGTTTTATAGAGATACGTTGGGATTTCAAACGGGGTGGGATGGCGGGGATTTCGCCGAGTTTGAGACAGCAAGCGGTGCATTATCCTTTTGGCTGTACAGTCGAAAAGAATTTGTTAAGGCAATCGGTGAGAGCTATATCCCACCAAGGGGAATCAACCAGACATTTGAAATTGCCCTGTGGCTACCAAGTTTTGCTGATGTGGATGTGGAATATGAGCGGCTATCAAAGCTAGGCCTGCGCTTTCCTACTGGAGAACCCACCACCTATCCTTTTGGAATCCGTAACTTTTATGTTGCCGACCCAGAAGGAAATTTACTCGAAATTGGAAGCACAAACAAATCGTAGCTTGCAGTTTCTCCTTATTAGACCAAGATGTCTTTGGGGGGATAAGACATACACACTTTACTTATATTTTATAAATGATTATTGGGTTGAGAAGATGCTAACAGGGTACTACTGCACCAATATTTTTTCAAATAAAGCGAAAGAACTGATTGAATTTTATAGGCAGATATTAGAAATACCTTTTATCAAGACTGATGATGACAGTTCAAATGGGGTGTATCTTGGCTTTATAGAAAACGCGCCAACCCTTTGTATATGGGATTGTAAAAAAAATAATGTACAGCCAACGGGGCATCAATCCTTTGTATTTCAAACAGCAAATCTTGATGCAACAATGGAATGTTTGAAGGAAAAAGGGATTTCGCTGTCTGAAGCAGTAAGATACGATTGGGGAACTTACGAGGTTCGCTTAAGCGATATTGACGGAAACGAGATAGTTATAGTAGAGTTTGATGCTGTTAACACAAGCACGGATAAACACACAAGAGACGATTTGATAGTCAATATAGATAAACTGCATACAACAGAAATGGGCATTGACAGGATTAAGCGCAATCTGTCTATAGATGTGCCAGATGTGGTGGAATACTGCCGCGATAAAATTCTTAAAGCGGATGCAAATATTGAACGTAAAGGGAAAAACTGGTATATTTATCAAGATACTATTTGTATAACGGTAAATGCTCACAGTTACACCATTATTACGGCACATAAAAACAAAAAATAGTATGTGAGCTAAATGCGCAAAAAAAAAATTGATTGAAAAACAGGACAATACTATGGCAAAATTGACTTCTGTACTTAAACAATCTTACAAAGCAATTTTTGCTCAAGCGGACAGCCCGGCCATAGGCAAATAGATGCAGGAAGTGGTGAAAGTATGCCTTTAGATAGTGTGCATTATAATTATCTTTTTATTGGAAAGAAATATTGTGATTTGACTATACTCAATGATACGGTATTCCCCATACTTATGGACGAAGTTCATCCTTTACTGGCCTTTACCAACATAAAAAAGGGCCGTATATCCTGCGATCAATGGGTAAATCACGAAGAAATCAAACTTGGCAGACCGCGCTGGAGCAAAGAATCTCTCCTGCCAATCTGCCAAAATTTCAGACAATACCCTGATAATGATACCTTTCATTTTGGTTCCATAACCGCTGAATTCCCAAGTATTGATTCCGCATATAAAAAGCAGGAAACTGTTGATATCTATCTTTACTTTGAAAATGACCTTTTTTGGCATAAGGTGAAATCAGATGGTGATTGCGGATTTTTTATATCCCTGCGTGAGGATATATTTGAGGCTGCAGGTGAAGCGCTTGTTATGCAGACGCTGAAAAACATATATCGCATATTTGACAGTGCCAAAGTGCTTTTTCATAAACGTACATGGTGGAGTAATTCCAAAAATGAAAGTGCATTGCAGGATGTAGCACCTTGGCGTGCTATTGATGAAGACTTAGCATCCCGTTATCGCAATTGGGCTGAGATTGATTTAACAACATAAGAAAAACGAAATTTGAAAACCTTTAATGATAAAGAAAAATGAATTATGAAAATGCCACGAGGACAAATAGACGCGAATATGTTTGCTCCCTGTGGGATGAATTGTATGTTTTGCTATAAACATTGTTATCACAAAAAGCCATGTATAGGTTGTTTAAAGGACGATACAGGAAAAGCAAAACACTGCCGTGAGTGTAAAATAAAAGATTGTGTTCTTAAAAAAGGTATTTCCTATTGCTACGTATGTAATGAGTTTCCATGCAAAAGAATTAAAAATCTTGAAAAAACATATAGGCGTAAGTATGGAGTAAGCCTTATACAACATAGCCAATTTGTTAAGGAAAACGGACTGGAAATTTTTATGAATTCACAAAAAGAAAAATATACTTGCCCTCACTGCGGCGGAATAATTTCTATCCATGGTTCAGAATGTAGTGAATGCCAAAAACAGGCGTATGTGTAAAAAATGCCTTACTTACAAGAAAATGCACAATGATCCGCCCCTTTTCTCCGCCTGATATAGACAACATAATGGAAATATGGCTTAATACCAATATTTCCGCCCATCCGTTTATTCCATCCGCCTATTGGAAAAGTAAGAAAACCGAAGTGCGGGCTATGATTTTGCAGGCAAACATTTTTGTGTATGAAGACCAAGCGGGTATGCAGGGTTTTATGGGTTTGGTGGATTCGTATCTGGCGGGAATTTTTGTAAAAGAAACAGCGCAATCGCAAGGCATTGGCAAACAGCTTATGGATTATGCGAAAAAAATACATACACATATTTTGTTGCATGTGTATACAAAAAACACGCGGGCTGTGAATTTTTATAAACGGGAGGCTTTTGCTGTTACCTGCGAACAGGTTGATGCCCATACAGGTGAAGCAGAGTATACGATGGAATGGGTGCAATAAAAGACAGAGTTTTTCACATGGATTAACGGAAATGCTCTAAAAGGAATACTATGATTATTCTTCTCACTGGCAGTTCTCACACGGGTAAAACCCTGACTGCACAACAACTGCTTGAAAAATATGCATACACATATATATCCCTTGATTTTTTAAAAATGGGTTTAATCCGCAGTGGGGTTTGCACGTTTTCTCCGCTTTCTCCAGATAGTGAACTTACGCCGTATTTATGGAATATTACCAAAGAAATAATAAAAACAGCCATAGAAAACGGGCAAAATTTAGTTATAGAAGGCAGCTACATTCCCTTTACATGGCAGAAAGATTTTGATGCAGTCTATTTGCAACATATTATGTATGTTTGCCTTATTTTTTCAGAAAACTATATTAACACACACTACACGGATATTCTGCATTACGCATGTGTTATAGAAAAACGGATAAATCCTGCGTGTTCCCAAAAAGAACTGTTGGAGGAGAATACCCGTAATCTGGCTTTATGCAGGCAATATGGTTTACAGTACATTTTAATGGAAGATACCTATAATTGTATAGAAAAAATAGAGCAAATTTTCCATAGAGATATGGATACCCAGCATACTTCTGATGGGGAAACAGTGTTACGTAAATTACAAGATGCAGATATTCCTTTTCTTACACAATGGCTTTGCGCGCCCCATGTTACCCGCTGGTTTGAGCATCCGCAGGCCTGGCTGGATGAAGTGACAAAACGCCATAATGAATTTTCCTGGTTGCATCATCAAATTATGGAATACCAAGGTAAACCCATAGGTTTTTGTGTATATTATGCCTGCCTTGATGCAAAAGAAGAATGGTATGGATCTTTCCCTTTGGAAGGCACCTACAGTATAGATTACATGATAGGGGATGGGGCATATATCCATAAAGGTTTGGGGAAAAAAATGGTGCAGGCCCTTATAAACCTTGTGCAGGAAAAAGAAGATGCCCAGCGGATTATTGTACATCCAGATGAAAATAACAAAGCTTCCTGCAATACATTACTTTCTCTTGGATTTGTCTTTGATGAGGAAAATGGATTCTATCTTTTGTCACTTTCCAAACAGTAAATCTATACGCGATAAAAAATACTATGGCTCTGCTTTCTGGTTGTATAGTATGCCTGCGGGATAATCCGGCTTTTACAGAAAAAGCGGCACTCTGGTTTGCGGAAAAATGGGATATTCCGGCAGAGGCATACAGAGAAAGTATAACCCAATGCATACATAAACAAAATACTGTTCCGCAGTGGTATATTATGCTGGATGATTCTGGGCAGATTATCGCCGGAGCAGGTGTTATAGAAAATGATTTCCATGACAGGAAAGATTTATCGCCCAACCTGTGCGCTCTTTTTGTGGAAAACAACTGGAGAAAACAGGGAGTTGCCAAAAATTTTCTTGTTTTTATCCAGCAAGATATGGCAAAGAAAGGTTTTCAGACCCTGTACTTGCTCACAGAACACACAAGTTTTTATGAAAAATGCGGCTGGGAATTTTTTACATACACCACGGGGGAAGATGGGGCCACTATGCGTGTGTATAGTGTTACCACAAATCCCAAACTTGACAAAACCTCCGCTTAATCTTACAAATACACCACGCGCATCTAGGTATATATCTGGACAAGAATTCTGGGAGACGAAATGACAATTTCGGACAAAATGAGAAGAGATCGGGCTCTGTACGTAACAGCCAGTGGACATTGTACAGAGCCGGAAAACGCGTAAAGCGTCATACCCACAGGCAAACGGAAGCATGCTTTAAGGCATGGTCTGTTTGCGTATGTGTAGCGATAAAGCCGAGACAATGTTCCCGGCTTTTTTTATTGCCGTGTTTTCCCATTTTTTCCATACAATTTTCCAGGATACTCCCATGTTTTTTCCATCTGGTTTATCTTCTTTCTTTTCTGCCGGCGCCTGGCAAAGCCGGGCGCTCCGTTTTGTGGCTGCGCAAAACACCTCCCTTTTTGGTTCTGCGCTTGTGCAGTATGCGCTTATCTGGCATATTACACTTACAACATCATCCGGCAGTATGCTTATGCTGGCCACTATGTGTGGCTTTTTGCCCCAGATTTTTGTTTCCCTGTTTGCCGGCGTGTACGTAGACCGCTACAGCCGCAAGGCTATGGCTATGCTGGCAGATGCCATGGTGGCATTTGCCACAGCCATTCTGGCGGTGGCGCTTTTTATGGGAAATGATTCTATGGTGCTGCTTTTATTTGTTCTTGCGGTCAGGGCATTAGGCGCAGGCATACAAATGCCGGCTGTAAACGCCATGCTGCCGCAAATTGTCCCCCAGGCACACCTTATGCGGGTTAATGGCATTAACAGTGCCTTTATGTCCTGCACAAGCCTTCTGGCCCCGGCGTTAAGCGGCGCTCTGGTGTCATTTTACCCTTTGGCCTCCGTGCTGATGGTGGATATTGTTACCGCACTGTTGGGCATAAGTATAACAGCCACAATACCCGTGCCTGCTGTAAAAAATGACATCAAGCATGAGCCTGTCCTGCAAGCGCTCCGCACATGTTTTCTTTATGCCAAAACCCATTCTTTTCTTTGGCGGCTTCTGGTTTTCCAGTTTCTTGTGCTTTTTCTGATAAGCCCCTCGGCATTTCTTACCCCCCTTATGGTAAGCCGCAGTTTTGGCCCGGAAATATGGCGTCTGACCGCAAGCGAAATGGCGTATAGTTTGGGCATGGTGTGCGGTGGATTACTTATTGGCTGGTGGGGGGGCTTTGCCAGACGCCAGTATACCGTTATGCTGGCGGCTATGGTGTACGGTTTGCTGATGCTGGCTATTGGTTTATCCCCTGTGTTTGTGCTCTATTTGTTTTTTAATGCCCTCATAGGTATAACCGCACCCTGCTATAATGCGCCTGTCACCGTGCTTTTGCAGGAAAAGGTGGAAAGCGCTCTGCATGGGCGTGTTTTTAGTATTTTGCAAATTACCACATCCTCGGCTTTACCGCTTGGTATGGTGGTTTTTGGCCCCTTGGCGGACATTGTGACTGTGGAAACCCTGCTTATCGGCTCTGGCTCTTGTGTGGTGTTACTTGTTGTCTGCGCTTGGTTTGGGCAATATTTTAAAGAATAACAGGGGTACATGCACATACCATACGTGTGTAAAAAAGCGCACAAGGCTTTACTTGTAATAAAAAAGAAAATAGGGTAGGCTTCCACTTGGATGAATTCCCCTTTTTTCTACGCAGGACGATATGTTTGGTATAGGCAGTACGGAACTTTTGGTTATTTTGCTGGTGGCACTTGTGGTCTTAGGCCCCAAGAGTCTGGCTTCTGTTGCGCATACTCTGGGTAAAGCCATGGGTGAATTTCGCCGTGTTTCCACGGAATTTCAGCGCACGTTAAATACAGAAATTGCTTTTGAAGAACACACAAAAAAGAAAAAAGAAGCAGAAAGCGAACTTTTTGGGGATGGAAAAACCGCTTCCCCGGTAAGCAAGCCTGCCCCGGAAACATCGGCAGAAAGCGCCGCCATCCGGCCACAGGAAACTGCGGTTGAACCAGATGCGCCAAATGTGCCCAATATGCCCAATATGCCCAATATGCAGGTTGCCGCGCAGGCGTGCGGACCAAACCCTGCGGATGCGCCCGAAAAACTCGTAACGCCCGGTGTTTCTGGGACACAAGAATCCAGTAAGCCGGAAGCGCCTCACGCGGAAGCAGGTGGAGAAAAGGCATGAGTTTTTTTTTCAAAAAAAAACCGGCTGACCCTAAACAGCCTGAAAAAACCTTGCCAGAAGGGCAGGCCACTTTGCCTGCAGAAACTTCTGTTGCAAACCCTCCTGCACTTTCATCTGTGGAATCTGCAGAAAAACCGGAAGAAGAGGAAGAACCCCTTACCCTTCTTGGTCACCTAAGTGAGCTCCGCCGCCGCCTTACCCGCGTTCTTATTGTTATTATGCTTGGTTTTGTGGGTTGTTACGGGTTTTCTGAGGCAGTGTACGCCTTTCTTTCCCAGCCCCTGGTGCATACCTTGCCGGAAGGCAGTAAACTTATGTTCACCGCGCCTCAGGGGGCGTTTTTTGTCTACCTGAAGGTCGCGCTGGTTTCTTCTGTGTTTGTGACAAGCCCTTTTACGTTTTACCAAATTTGGGCTTTTATTGCCCCCGGTCTTTATAAAGAAGAAAAACAGGCGGTTATACCTCTTGCATGTCTTTCCGCCTTTTTCTTTATAGCCGGGGCTTCTTTTTGTTACGCCACGGTGTTCCCCATAGCGTTCCAGTTTTTTATGGGTTTTGCTACAGAGACTATTGTGCCCATGATTTCTATTGAGGAGTATCTGAGTTTTGCCCTCAAACTTCTTATAGCCTTTGGGCTTGTTTTTGAAATGCCGCTTTTTGCGTATTTTTTGGCAAAACTTGGCTTGTTAACACCGGAATTCATGCGCCGCAACAGAAAATACGCTATTTTGTGTATTTTTATTGTGGCGGCCATTCTGACCCCGCCGGATGTTTTTTCCCAAACGCTTATGGCCTTGCCTATGCTTGTGTTGTATGAAATAAGTGTGTATGTAGCGGCTGGCGCTCGAAAAGGCCGGAGTAAAAAGGAAAAAAGGGCGGAAGAAGAGGCGGAGCGCCTGGAAAAAGCCCGTCAAAAAGCCGAAGAAGCGGAAAAAGCTGCCGCCGCCGGCCAGCAACAAGGAGAAACCCATGCGTAATGCCACCTGCGTGCGTGAAACGCAGGAAACCACCATACGCCTGCATCTTTGCCTGGATGGAACTGGTGAAACAACCATACACACGGGTTTTGGCTTTTTTGACCATTTTTTGACACTGCTGGCTTTTTGGGCCAATTGGGATATGGAGCTGGACGCGCAGGGGGATACCCACATAGACGCCCACCATCTTGTGGAAGATGTGGCGCTGGTGCTTGGTAAAGCCATGGCAGAAGCTTTGGGAGACAGAAAAGGCATAAGCCGTGCCGCTTTTGCGCGCGTCCCCATGGATGAGGCGCTGGCAGAAATAACCGTAGACTTTTCCGGCCGGCCCTGGCTGGAATGGCGTGGGGGAGAGCTCTTGCCCCCCGTTATTGCCGGAGAAGAAAGTGACCTTTGGCGCGAATTTTGCAAGGCTTTAGCCACAGGTGCAAAATCCAACATCCATGTAAATTTTTTGTATGGAAAAAATGGGCATCACCTGCTGGAGTCTGCGGCCAAAGGATTAGGCCGGGCATTTGCCGCCGCTTTAAGCCAAAGCGGAAACCGCATACCCTCAACCAAGGGGAGTTTGGATATATGATGGAAAAACAAACTGTAAAGGCACCTGCCCTGCTTTTGCTTATGGTTATTTTTGTGACCCTGACAGCTTGCTCCACCACACAAAATAAACCCGCTCTTTTGCTGGAAACAGGCGGAACCCTGGCTCTGGCACCCTATACCCAGCCTGTGACCACACGGGAGCTTATGGCAGGGTATATACCAGAAGTAACCGTGCCTGCCACACTGGAAGACATGGCCAAACTGGATGAAAACCTTGTGCTCTTACTGGAGTCAAGGAATATAGCGTACAGCCTTCTTCCCGGGCTGGAGCCGCTTGCTTCTTCTCAAACACCACTGGAGGCCTGGGTGGCATTAGGTACACAAAAAAATGTGGACTACATCCTTGCCCCGTATGTCCTGTATTTTCGCGAACGCCAGGGTGGGGGGGCCGGCGTTATTACACCTGCCTCTGTCATGCTGGACTTCTATTTTATTGATGTGCAAAATGGCCGCTTGCTCAGACGTTCTCACTTTACGGAAGAACAGCAGTCTCTTTCGGAAAATATTCTGACAATCGGAACATTTTTCAAACGGGGCGGCAAATGGCTTTCTGCACAGGAACTGGCAATTGACGGGGCAGATCGCGCACTAACGGAGTTTGGTTTATGAAACTTTTTCCTGCGATCGATTTGCATGATGGAAAAGCCGTGCGTTTAAAGCAGGGCCGGTTTGACGACCCTACGGTGTTTTCCCTGGACCCTGTAGAAACAGCCCTGTTTTGGCAGGATCAGGGGGCAACCATCCTGCATGTGTTAGATCTTGACGCTGCACTGAAAGGCTCTGGCGGTAACGCTGCCTGCGTGGCCATGATATGCCAGGCACTGGATATTCCTGTGCAACTTGGCGGTGGCCTGCGAGACGAAAAAATTGTTGATTTTTGGGTAGATACAGGTGTCTCCCGCTTGGTACTTGGTACCATGCCTGTGGAAAACCCCGGGCTCTTTTCGTATTTATGCCAAAAATACCCAGGCCGTATAGGCGCTTCTTTTGACGCACGGGATGGGGTGATAAAAACCCGTGGCTGGGTGGAAGATTCCGGTCTTTCCATATTTGAAGCATTGCCCAGACTCAGGCACGCCGCTTTTGTGGTGTATACAGACATCGCGTGCGATGGTATGCAGGCAGGCCCCAACACAGAAATGCTGGCGCGTGTAGTGGCAGATTCCCCTGTGCCTGTTATTGCATCGGGCGGCATAGCCTGTATGGACGATTTAAAAAAGCTGCATCCTTTAAGCAAGCAACCTGTACCCGGCGCGCTGGAAGGTGCCATTATTGGCCGCGCGCTGTATGAAAATACCATATTGTTACCAGACGCTATGGCCTGGGTGACAAGCCAAAGCGAATAATTTGTACCCGGGTAGAGCTTTTCCGTTATAAACGCAAAATGCTCTGCACGGCGAAATTTACTTTTGCCACTACGACAAAACAAGCGTGTCTTTGGAAAATTATCGTTATTTGTTGCTATAATTTTCGGCATTACACAAAGTCCGCAAGGCTTTTTCGGGTAAAAACAGTTACCTGGAAAAGCTTTTTTTGTCGGAAAAAAGCGGGGTATGATATTTATTTTATAAGTAAAATAAGTAGGATAGTTAATTCCGCACAGAAAAGAGTAATATTTTGCTTTACAAAAGCTTTAAGCTTGGGTAGGTAAAGCAAACCAATGGCAACGCGTTGGTGGCAAAAAAAATTTTTCTCCAGAGTAAAATTTCTCTTGCCAAGTCCAGCAAATTATGGTTGAATCCTTTTCTTGTGCTGGCGTAGCTCAACTGGCAGAGCAGCTGATTTGTAATCAGCAGGTTGCGGGTTCAAGTCCCATCGCCAGCTCCAGTTTTTTTATAACTCAATGGAAAGGCTTTTTGCCTTGACATACAGGGTGGGGTTCCCGAGTGGCCAAAGGGAACAGACTGTAAATCTGTCGTCGTAAGACTTCGGTGGTTCAAATCCACCCCCCACCACCACTTTGTCCTTTTGTGGATGCCTCTTTTGGATAAAAGGGGTATATCCGCCTCGGTTATTTTTGCCCAGGCAACAATAACTGTACGCCGTAGGAGGCATAAAAGCCAACGGACTACGGAATAGGGCCCTTGGGCGGGAATAGCTCAATGGCTAGAGCATCAGCCTTCCAAGCTGAGGGTTGCGGGTTCGAGTCCCGTTTCCCGCTCCAACTCTGTTCCATTTTTTCGTTTTTATGCCACCGCCTTTTGGGGTTGTCCCGTTTATGGCGGATATTTTGCTTTAAAGCATGCGGTGTTTTGGAGGTTCGGGCCATTGTGGCCTGCGCAAGCGGAGCTTCTTCTGCTTGCAAAAGCGAGCGGAAAAAAACATATTCGTCAAGTACGCAACCATCAGGGAGATTTTTACCATGGGTAAGGAAAAATTTAAACGCGACAAACCCCACGTTAACATTGGCACTATTGGCCACATTGACCACGGGAAAACCACCCTTACAGCCGCCATTACCAAAATTGCGGGCTTGAAGGGTAACGGCAAATTCGTGGCTTATGACGACATCGACAAAGCCCCCGAAGAAAAAGAACGCGGCATCACCATCGCAACAGCACACGTGGAATACGAAACTGCAAAACGTCACTACGCCCACGTGGACTGCCCTGGTCACGCCGACTATATCAAAAACATGATCACTGGTGCTGCCCAAATGGACGGCGCTATTATAGTGGTGGCTGCAACAGACGGCCCCATGCCCCAGACCCGTGAGCATATCCTGCTTGCCCGTCAGGTGGGTGTGCCTTATCTTGTTATTTTCATGAACAAGTGCGACCAGGTGGACGACCCCGAACTTCTGGAACTTGTGGAAATGGAAATGCGCGAACTTCTCTCCAGCAACGGCTTCCCCGGCGATGACGCACCCGTTATCCGTGGTTCCGCTCTGAACGCGCTGAACTGCGACGACTGGCAAGCTGAAGACGCCAAATGCATCCTGGAACTTCTGGATGCCTGCGACGCTTCTATCCCTGCCCCCGTCCGTGAAGTGGACAAACCCTTCCTTATGCCTATTGAAGACGTGTTCTCCATCTCCGGCCGCGGCACAGTGGTGACCGGTCGTGTGGACCGCGGTATCATCAAAGTGGGCGACGAAGTGGAAATTGTGGGTATTAAACCCACAGTAAAAAGCACCTGCACAGGCGTGGAAATGTTCCGCAAGCTCCTTGATCAGGGTGAAGCGGGCGACAACGTGGGCGTGCTTCTGCGTGGTATCAAACGTGAAGACGTGGAACGCGGCCAAGTGCTTGCGGCTCCCAAGTCCATCACCCCCCACAAGAAGTTTAAGTCTGAAGTGTACGTGCTTTCCAAGGATGAAGGCGGCCGCCATACCCCCTTCTTCACTGGTTACCGTCCCCAATTCTATTTCCGTACAACCGACGTGACCGGCAGTATTTCGCTGAACGAAGGTGTGGAAATGGTTATGCCTGGCGATAACGCCACCTTCACGGTTGAACTTATTGCCCCCATCGCTATGGACCTTGGCCTGCACTTCGCTATCCGCGAAGGTGGCCGTACAGTTGGTTCCGGCGTGGTGACAGAAATTCTGGAGTAAGACCATGCGTGTCAATATCCTGCTCGCTTGCACAGAATGCAAGCGCCGCAATTACGCTACAGTGAAGAACAAGAAGAATACAACGGGTCGTCTGGAGCTGAAGAAGTACTGTCCCTGGGACAGGAAACACACACTCCATCGCGAAACGCGCTAATACTTCGCTCCCTGCCTTTTTTACCATAAAAAAGGCAGGGTCTGCAGGCCAGTAGCTCTAACGGTAGAGCGCCGGTCTCCAAAACCGGATGTTGGGGGTTCAAATCCCTCCTGGCCTGCCATTTTTTTTTGAGGCGAGCATGACTAAGAACAAAATGGAAGAAAAAGCTGATAAGCCCGCAAAGGTTGAAAAAACCGAAAAATCTGCTGTAAAGGCGGAAAAGGCTGAAAAGCACCACGAGTCCCATAAGCAGCATGTAAGCTTTAAGACCCGTCTTGAATCCTGGAAGGAGTATTTCGATCTTTCCCGTGTGGAGCTTCGTAAAGTAAGCTGGCCCAACTGGAAAGAAACCCGTAATACCAGCCTTGTGGTTTTTGGCTTTGTTATAGTCATGGCCCTTTTGCTGAGCCTTGTGGACTTGGGCCTTTCCACTCTTATGCGTTTAATTCTTTCCTGATTTTATTTACAAAAGAGTATACGCCCTTTTTTCTGTATGTATTTTTTTGTGCAGGCGCACCCACAAATGGTGCTGCCGGCCTGCTGAAACTCCTGTGCCGTTTTAAAACTCTAACAGATGTTTTGCTTCAGCAGTCAGTAAAGTGTATGAGTTATTAGCTCAATGGGGTAACTATGGAAGACTTGCAGGAAACAACTCCCGCTGCACAATTGCCGCAGGAAGAAACAACTCCCGCACCTTTGCAGGATGCGGCTGCCACTGAGTTTGCCCCGGAAATTTCTGCTCCCTCTCTTACGGAAACAGCCCCGCTTGGTGCGGATAACCCGCTTTCCCGCTGGTATATTCTGCACACGTATTCCGGTTTTGAGCAAAGGGTAGAGCAAACCATACGCGAACTTATGCGCACCCGCCAAGACCAGGGCCTTGTCCACGAAGTGGTCGTGCCTACGGAAAAGGTGGTGGAACTTGGCAAAGGTGGCCAAAAGCGCACAACAACCAGAAAATTTTACCCCGGTTATGTGATGGTCCGCATGGAAATGACGGACTTTTCCTGGCATCTTGTCCAGTCTATCCCCAAGGTTACGGGTTTTGTGGGCGGTAAAAACCGTCCGGCCCCTATGGGCCCTGGGGAAGCGGAACGTATTCTTTCCCTTATGGAATCCCGCCAGGAACAACCACGTCCCAAATTCCACTTTGACAGAGGCGACGATGTGCGCGTGGTGGATGGGCCCTTTGGTGGCTTTAATGGCGTGGTGGAAGATGTAAATTACGACAAGGGGAAACTCAGGGTGTCTGTTTCTATTTTTGGCAGACAAACCCCTGTAGAACTTGATTTTATCCAGGTTTCCAAAACATAACCTGGTACCTGCCTTTGGGCAGGGTTTTGTCTTTTGGTTTTGAGGCAGCGGGCTTGCCCGCATACCGCCCCACCTTTTTTCTGGAAGAGGGCGGGAGCTTGAACAACTCAAGCGTTACAGCCTGGGGCAACCTGAGGCTTGCAGAGGAAACACCATGGCTAAAAAAGAAGTTGCCAAAATTAAATTGCAAATCCCGGCAGGGGCGGCCAACCCCTCCCCGCCAGTCGGCCCTGCACTGGGCCAGCATGGCGTTAATATTATGGGCTTTTGCAAAGAATTTAACGCCCGTACACAGGACCAGAAGGGTACTATTATCCCTGTGGTTATCACTGTGTACGCTGACCGTTCTTTCACCTTTATCACAAAAACTCCTCCTGCTCCGGTGTTGCTTTTAAAGGCCGCCAAACTGGAAAAAGGTTCAGGCGAACCCAACAAAAACAAGGTGGGTTCTGTCACCATGGCGCAGATAGAGGAAATAGCGAAACTGAAAATGCCCGACCTGAACTGTAAAGATCTGGATGGCGCCCGCCTTAACATTATGGGTACAGCGCGCAGCATGGGTATTGACGTGAAGTAACTCCCGCACGGGAAAAGCATTTTTGACCAAAGAGGAAAGAACTATGCCCCAGCACGGGAAAAAATATCGTAAGTCATTGGAAGGGATTGACCTTTCTACTCCGTTTACTTTGGAAGAAGCCGTAAGCAAGTCTCTTGCTGCCTCCTTTGCCAAGTTTGACGAAACTGTTGACGTGGCCCTTAGCCTTGGTGTTGACCCCAAATATTCCGACCAGATGGTGCGCGGCGCTGTCAGCCTGCCCCATGGCCTTGGTAAAACCATCCGCGTGGCCGTGTTCTGCAAAGGTGAAAAAGAAGCGGAAGCCAAAGCTGCCGGCGCGGATGTTGCCGGTGCAGAAGAACTTGTGGCCCGCATTAAAGACGGCTGGCTGGACTTTGACGCCGCTGTTGCCACCCCCGACGTTATGGCCCTTGTTGGTCAGGTTGGCCGAGTGCTTGGCCCCCGTGGCCTTATGCCTAACGCCAAAACAGGCACTGTTACCTTTGACGTGGCAACCGCTGTAACAGAACTGAAAGCGGGCCGTGTAGAGTTTAAAGTAGACAAAGCTGGTGTGCTCCATGCCCCCCTTGGCAAAGTCTCCTTTGGCTCTGAAAAAATTATGGATAACCTGAAAGCCCTTCTGGATGCCGTGAACCGCTTAAAGCCCTCTGCTTCCAAAGGCCAGTACATGCGTTCCATTTCTATTTCCACTACCATGGGCCCCGGCTTCCGTGCCGATGCCACCACCATCAAGAAATTGTTGGAAGGGTAGTGTATAAGCCCCTTTGCCTGTGCAAAGGGTGTGTTTGTTCTCTAAAGAACAGGTTTTCCGTTCTTTTTTGATATTGGCAGAGGAAGGAATTTCGAGTCAATGACAGCAGGGGCCTTCTGGCTTAATTATCCTGCCCAGACTTAGACCCAGACTTGGGTTTGACTCGCTATTCCATCGTACACCCCCAAATGAGGAGCATCACGTGAACAGGTCTCAAAAAGCCGCTCTTATTGACAGTATTCGGGCACACTCCGTTGACGCGTCAATTGCGGTCGTGACCGACTTCAAGGGTATGACGGTGGAAGAGCTGACACGGCTGAGAGTGAAAATCCGCGAAAGCGGTGGCGAATATGTTGTCGTCAAAAACACTCTGGCCAGTATCGCCTTCACCGGCACCGCGCATGAAGCCATTAAAGATGGCTTTAAAGAAAACTGCGGTGTGGCCCTTGGTTTCGCCGATCCTGTGGCAGTGGCCAAAGCACTCACAGAGTTCTCCAAGACAAGCAAGCTTTTCAAAATCCGCCATGCTTCGTTGCAAGGTAAGCAAATCAGCGCCGAAGGCGTGGATAATCTTGCCAAGTTGCCCAGCCGCGAGGTTTTGCTTGCCCAGACCTTGGGAACCATGAATGCTGTGCCCACCAACCTTGTGTCGCTTATGGCCAATATGATCCGCCCGCTTCTTTATGCGCTTAAAGCCATTGAAGAAAAAAAGGCAGCCTAATCAGCGATTTTTAGCGAAAACATTTATTTTCCTGGAGAAAAACCATGTCTGTGACCAAAGAGCAAGTTGTTGATTTTATTGCCAACATGACCGTGCTTGAACTTTCTGAATTTATCAAAGAACTTGAAGAAAAGTTTGGCGTTTCTGCCGCCGCCCCTGCCGCCGCTATGGTGGTAGCCGCTGGCCCCGCCTCCGGCCCCGCTGAAGAAGTGGAAGAAAAGACCGAATTTGATGTTATCCTGAAAGAAGCTGGCGCTAACAAAATTGGCGTTATCAAAGTTGTGCGCGCTCTGACCGGCCTTGGCCTGAAAGAAGCCAAAGATAAAGTGGACGTTACCCCCTCCACCTTAAAAGAAGCTGTGTCTAAAGAAGACGCCGAAGAAGCCAAAAAACAACTTACCGAAGCCGGCGCTGTTGTCGAAATCAAGTAGTTTTGGTGAGTCTGAAGTATATTGAGGGCGGGGGTAACCTTTGTGTTACCCCCGCCCCTTTTTATCGTTTTACTTTTTTGGTTTTTTTCCCCATCCCAATCAGCAGGCTTTCTACACTGGCTTTTTTTTCAACAAGCAAGTGGGCCAGAATCTTTGCAGACGCTGTGGCGTCTTCCAGCGCGTGGTGGTGGATGAGGGGAATGCCCAAAAACGCGCTGACATTGTTAAGGGAATGGGAGGGTAAGCGCAGGTAATTGCGTGAGCCTTTCAGGGTACACACAAACGGCGCCTCTGGCTGGGGCAGGCCCGCTTTTTGGCAGCAGGCATACAGCACACCACGGTCAAACGCGGCATTATGGGCTGCCAGATAGTCCGCGCCCTCCAGAAAAGACGAAATTTGCTCCCATAACTCCGGGAAAGTAGGGCATGGCGCCAGCATGGGCCAGGTGAGGCCATGCACCCATGTAAACTGCACATCTTTGCGTGGGGGGCGTATCAGGCTGTAAAATGTATCTTCAATCTGCCCGTTGCGTAAACGTGCCATACCAAGCGCGCAGGCGCTGTCCGGCCCTCTGTCTGCTGTTTCAAAGTCCAGAGCGATAAACGTGGTGGAAGAATCCATAACGCCTCATTTTTTGCAAAATTTCCCAATTTCCCAATTTCCCATTGTTGTATTTGGGATAGCCAAAAGCACAACGACGAATAAAAATATCCCTTCTGAAAAAGATTGACAAGTGGAAAAGTTAAGGCTAAAACAAACATTCACGAAACGAATTGCCCTATGGGCATGTCCATATTTCACCCTTTGCACGTTTTTCTTGGAGGTTAAGCGTGGCCAATCACAAGTCTGCAATTAAACGGCATAAACAAAGTATTAAACGCAACGCGCGTAACCGTTCCGTCCGTACACACATTAAGAATGTAGTGAAGGAAGTACGCACTGGCGTGCAAAATGCGGATAAACAAGCTGCGCAGGAATCTCTTGTGCATGCTATGTCTGAGCTGGACAAAAGCGCTTCTAAAGGTGTTATACACTGGAAGAAAGCTGCCCGCAAAATTTCCCGCCTTACAAAAGCTGTTAATAAAATAGCCTAAGGCTTTTTTTGCTTGATATTACAGGCGAGGTACTCTATGTACCCCGCCTTTTTGTGTTTGCCCTGTGCACAACTTGCAGAAATAAGCAGCTGGACAAGTTTTGCTATCTGGCCTAGACTACATGCAGGTAAATAAGGAGGAAGATATGGGATTAAGCCCCGTGCTTATTTGGTTCTTTATTGGTGTTGTTGCTGTAATTGTTGAACTTCTCTCCTATTCTTTTGTGGTTGTCTTCTTTGGGATAGGGGCATGGGCGGCTGCTCTTGTTGCAGCATTTTACCCGGGCCTTGAGCTTGAGCTTGTGGTGTTTATTGTTGTTTCCCTGGCTTCGCTTTTTCTTTTACGGCGCAAGCTTATGGTAACATTCCAGGGCCGCAAGCGCAGTGCTAAAGAAGAGCTTATACAGGCTTTTCCCCATGCGGGCAGGTACGCGGAGGTTATTCGCGAAATACCGGCCCATAAGGAAGGCGAAATATCCATGGGCGGTTCTTACTGGCGGGCTACCGCGGATATTCTTATCCCTGTTGGCACGGAAGTGAAAGTGATTGCACCGGTGGAAGACGATGAACTGCTTTTGCGAGTTGAAGTTCTCTAATTTTTTATACGCTATAGAAACAATAAGGTGGTTGTATGTCTGATGCTCTTATAATTCTTTTTATCCTTGCCCTTTTACTTGTTGTTATACTTGTTAAAACAGCGGTAGTTGTGCCCAACCAGCAGGCTTTTATTGTGGAACGTCTGGGTAAATTCCGCACCGTTCTTTATGCCGGCTTCCATATTCTTATCCCGTTTATTGATCGGGTTTCCTACAAACGCACCTTAAAAGAACAGGTGCTTGATGTACCCAAACAAACCTGTATCACCCGCGACAACGTGAGCGTGGATATTGACGGCGTGTTGTACCTGCAGGTTATTAACCCCGAAAAATCCGCTTACGGGATTAACGATTTTCTGGTAGGTTCCGTCCAGCTTGCCCAAACTGCCCTGCGTTCTGCTATTGGTAAACTGGAATTAGACCGCACCTTTGAGGAACGTAACACCATTAACCAGGAAGTTGTTGCCGCACTTGACGCTGCCACCTCCCCCTGGGGCATTAAAGTCTTACGTTATGAAATACGGGATATAGCACCCCCAGCTTCCGTCATGCAGGCCATGGAAAAACAAATGCGCGCAGAACGGGAAAAACGTGCGGTTATTGCCCAGTCTGAAGGGGAAATGCAAAGCGCCATCAACCGCGCAGAAGGCGCCAAAGCCGCCGCCATTGCGGAATCTGAAGGCCAAATGCAGGCCATGAAAAACCAGGCCCAGGGTGAAGCCGCCCTTATTGAAAACGTGGCTGTTGCAACAGCCGATGCCCTGCGCCGTGTTGCCGACCAAATGGGTTCTCCCTCCGGTCTTGCCGCCGCCAACCTGCGCATAGCAGAATCATGGGTAGCCCAGTTTGGCAATGTTGCCAAAGCCAGCACCACCCTTATTGTGCCGCAGGATCTTTCCCAAATTTCCAGTGTTGTGGCCAGCCTTACCCAGGTTATCCAAAGCCCGGGCCTTAAAAACACCCAGGGCCGCACCCTTGGGTACACCTCTGAAACCAAACCTGCCTTTACATTTGAGGCACCAAAACCCGAGTAGTTCACATTATGCCTGAGAGCCCTTTCCACCTTAAGTCTTCTTTTGCGCCTATGGGGGATCAGCCTCAGGCCATTGATGATATTGTGGCCAATGTTGAAGCCGGTATTAAAGACCAGATACTCCTTGGGGTCACAGGTTCCGGTAAAACCTTCACCATGGCCAATGTTATTGCCCAAACGGGCAGACCGGCCCTTATTCTGGCCCACAACAAAACCTTGGCAGCCCAACTTTACAGCGAATTCCGGGAACTTTTCCCGGATAATGCTGTGGAGTATTTTGTCAGTTATTACGACTATTACCAGCCGGAAGCCTATGTGCCAAGTTCTGACACATACATAGAAAAAGATTCCGCCATCAACGATAATATAGACAAACTGCGCCACGCCGCTACCCACGCCCTGCTCACGCGGCGTGACGTTATTATTGTTGCCTCTGTTTCCTGCATATACGGCCTTGGCTCCCCGGAATATTACGCAAAACTTATGCTTCCGGTGGAGCGCGGCCAAAAAATCAGCATGGACGCCGTGATGGGCGCCCTTATTGATGTGCAGTACACCCGCAATGATTACGACTTCCACCGCGGCACCTACCGTGTGCGTGGTGATGTATTGGAAGTTATACC
>CAZJOG010000015.1:0-21480 GCA_964547565.1 uncultured Desulfovibrionaceae bacterium | reverse complement strand
GCTTGCTGGGCGGAAAGGCACGGAATTCGCTCACGTACGACGCCGCAAAGCGACGTCTATTCACTCTTCCGGTAGGTTGCTGACTTTGTCAACAACCTGGGGCAGTTATTCTGCCCCCATTTCTTTTTCTTGGATTTTTTTCCAGCGGCTTTGCAAGGTTGTGGGGTGCATACCCAAAAGAGCGGCCGCACCATTTTTACCAAAAATATGGAACCCGCACTTTTCCATTGCCTGTTTGATATACTGGGTTACCAGCTCATCCAGCGTGGGCCATACCGCTGCATCCGCCCTGTGGGGTGTATCAGGCATAGAGGCTCTATCGGGCCACCCCGCAAATCGGGCGGCATTTTGGGCCGGCGGGGGTACTTGCTCTTCCGGCAGGGGGGTTCTGCCTGTACGCATAGACTTGGAAATAGGCGGTGTTACGTCAAATATCAGTGTATCCTGCCCATTTTCCGGGTTATACGTAATAAGCGCCCTGTCCACCACATTTTCCAGCTCCCGCACATTCCCGGGCCAGTTATGGTCCAGCAGCACTTCAAAAGCTTCCTGATGGATATGGGGTTTTTCCTTCAAACCAAAGGAGCGGTATTTTGTTTCCACAAAATAATTGGTGATAACAGAAATATCCCGCAGGCGATACCGCAGCGCAGGCACCATAATGGGGAAAACATTCAGCCTGTACCACAGGTCTTTGCGGAATGCCTCCCTGTTAACCATTTCCGCAAGGTCGCGGTTTGTGGCGGCAATAACGCGGCAATCTATCGAGATATTATGCGTGCCCCCTACCCTGCGGATTTCTTTTGTCTCCAGCACCCGCAAAAGGCGTATCTGGGCATTCAGGCTTAATTCGCCTATTTCATCCAAAAAAATAGTCCCGCCGTGGGCCTGTTCAAAAAATCCTTTTTTTGTCGCATGGGCGCCTGTAAAAGCCCCTTTTTCATGCCCGAATAATTCACTTTCCAAAAGAGATTCCGGGATAGCCCCGCAGTTAACAGACACCAGTTCCCCATTACTGTAGCCGGACATTGTATGGATTGCGCGGGCCACAAGCTCTTTGCCTGTGCCTGTGTCGCCCATAATCAGCACAATGGAATTGGTAGGGGCAATACGTAACACCTTGCGCTGTACGGGCAGCATATCGGGGTTGCCAAAAAGCAGTTTAACCGGTGCTGCATCCGGCAGTTGCAAATCAGGCCCGCCTTCGGAAAGCACGGCAAAATTGTTGCGCACCATTTCCACACGCACAAGAGAAACAAGCAGGGTCAGTTCTGCAATAACCTTTTTTGTAAAGCATGGGGAAAACAAACTCCAAATGCCCAAATAATAGGTGGCCTTTCTCTCTGGTAATGTATCCAGCGGGATACGCGCAAAAGACTTGCACGCGCGGAATTTATCCCACTCCTCCCCCTCTACCCGGGAAAAATCCAGCCCTTCCACAGCCAAAAGCCCTTCTTTTTCAAAATTCACCGGATAGCCAATAGCCTCCGGCGGTACTTCCCATTTTTTGCGGATGGGAGTGAACTCCGCCCCTTTGGACTGTTCCTCCATAATCCCAAAAACAGGTTTATCCGAAGGCAGGCGCACATAAATACTGCCCCCTACTACGGGCGCAATACCCTGGGCGTATTTGCATATACTCACAAGCGCCGCATCCGCTCCAAACTGGCGTAACACACGCAAAATATTTTCACCCTGCCGTTCAATAATAGCGGCTCTTTCCGGCATCACCACATACGGGTCTTCATACAAAGCCTTGTGGGGCGGCACTATGTTTTTTTCCCGGATTGCGGCCATAGTTTTCTCCTGTTGCTGTTTGCAGGGTACACAAAAAGCCGAATATTGTATATAATTTTCGGTGTATAAAAATCGGTTTTCGGTTTCCCGCGGAAGTCTGGCACAATGTGAAAACCTAACATATTGTATTATAAGATGATTATCTTGGCATAATATTTGCTCTTCTTTCTGCTCAGTTGGACATATCCATTCAACCAACAGGAGAAAGTATGAAAAATGTCAAAAACGCCATTGTTGTCATGTTTGACAGCTGGCAGTTCAATTACACAGGTTGCTACGGGAATACCTGGATTAAAACACCAAATATTGACCGCTTTGCGCGCGAAGGTGTTCTTTTTGAAAACGCGTATGGCAACAGCATGCCCACCCTGCCTGTACGCCGTTCCATGATGACAGGCCGTTACACCCTGCAAGACACAGGCTGGGGCCCCTTACGCATGACAGATACCACCATAGCCGACCTGTGCAGTGGTACCCCCATTGAAACAGCCATTGTTTTTAACACCCCTCCCATGCAAATTATGAAGTGTGGTTTTGGCAGAAGTTACAGCAAATCCATCTATAACCGCGGCTTTGACGGCGGTTTTTATTCTGATGATGAACTGTACCATTACTCTGTACAAGAATTTTTTACAGATGACTTCCTTGAGCGTCTGCATAAAATGAATGACGCCAGCCAGCTTGAATATATGACATTCCATGAAATGGATTTGTTTTTGCGTGACAAACAATATTGGACAGACGAAAGCAGGCACACAGTTGCGGTAAACATTACCGAGGCCATTGATGTGCTGAAAAAGTCCAACCGTAACCACAGCCTGCACCTTTGGATTGACAACTGGGATCCGCACGAACCCTGGGATCCGCCGTCTGTATGGACAGAAAACCATGAATGCCCGTATGATGTAGGGTACAAAGGGTCTAATCTGTGGCACCCCCCCATGAGCCCCGTTGTGGATAAATTTAACGGCTCCGTGCTGTATACAGAAGAAGAGCTGCACCATATCCGCATGCTTTTTGCAGAAAAAATAACCCTTTGCGATAAATACTTTGGTATTCTCTGCGACACTATCCACGACCTTGGTATGTGGCACAACACCCTGCTGTGGCTTACCTCTGACCACGGCGAACCCCTTGGCAATGGGGAACACGGGCATGGTATTGTCACCAAGTGCCGCCCCTGGCCGTATGAAGAACTGGTGCATATTCCGCTTATTATCAAAGCGCCCGGCCTTCCCGCAGGGACAAGAATAAAAGCGTTTGTGCAGGATTGCGACTGCGCCCCCACAGTTCTGGAATGGCTTGGTATACCCATCCCCGGCAACATGCACGGTAAAAGCCTGCTGCCACTTGCCCGCGGAGAAATAAGCAGCATACGCGATTACGCGATTGCCGGGTATTACAAGTTCTCCTGGTCTATTATTACAGAAGACTGGAGCTATATCCACTGGCTGGACAAGCAGGAAAATGCCACCCAGGCTTCGTACTTTACCGCCATGGCGGGCGATGACTGCGGCGATGCCTTTGAAAAAGCGTTTATGTCGCCTGAAGAACGCAACGAAAAAGGCGGCGACACCCTCCAAAAACAGGCGGAAGACAGCCTTAAAACCTCCAAAGCGGCAGCAGACTATCTGGCGGAACGCTCCCTGGACGGCGCAGACCAATGGTCTTGCACGCCTGCTACCCGCGGCGATGTGCCGGAAGGCAATGAACTGTACGACAGGCATAAAGACCCCTTCCAGCTAAACAATGTGATAGACCAGTACCCTGATGTAGCGGCCATGCTGAATAAAAAACTCATGACCATTATGGAAGACCTGAAAAACAGCTAAAAATTATGCAGGGCACCTGACAAGTGCCCTGCATAACCGTGTTAAGGGCCCTGTTCTGCCAATATGTACAATCTTACGGAGCAAACAATGAACCGCGTAAAATCCACCCTGCTTTCCGCCTTTCTGGTTACTTCCCTGCTGGCCGCACCTGTAGTCCATGCAGCGGAATACAATCTGACCATGCAAACAAGCTCTCCGGAAGCCAGCATGGTGACGGTTGTATTAAAGGAATGGGCCAAAACTATTGAAGAAAAATCCAATGGCCGTATAGGCATCACCGTTGTCAGCAACTCTGCCATCACACGCCTTGAAGGCGCGTACAAAGGTGTGGAAATAGGGGCCGTGGATATTTCCACCTTTTCCCCGCACTTTGTGATGAATGATATGCCGTATGCTAACGCGGCCCTTCCCTGTGCCAGCCGCGACGCAATCCACGGCACCAAAACCCTGTGGAAACTTTTTAACGAACAGGAAGAAATGCGTAAGGACTTGGAAAAAGTGGAAATATTGGCCATGTGGGCAACAGACCGCGACTGCTTTCTTTCCACCCATGCCCCCCTTCTGAAACCAGAAGATTTTAAAGGCAAACGCCTTATGATTATGGCCGCCGGCCCCAATGCGGATACCCTGGGTGCCATGGGCGCCACCCCTGTTCAGGTGAGTGTGGGCGAAGTTTACATTGGCCTGCAACGTGGTATGGGAGAAGGTCTTTTGGCAGCCGTACCCATGATCCGCTCCCTGAAGCTGAATGAAGTGATTAAATATGTGGTGATTTTCCCCGTGCAGGGCAGCACCAGTTATCTTGCTATTAATAAAGATCTTTTTAATGATATGCCCGCGGATCTTCAGGCTGTACTGAAAGACAACTCCGGCATAGATTTTTCCATGAAAATTGCCACCATGGCGTATGAAGCTTCTAACAAAGATTTGGAACAATGCGCCGCGGAAGGTATACAGGTTATTTATCCTACAGAAGAAGAGGCGGAAGCATTACGCCACTACTTTATGACAACAGGGCTGGATTCCTGGAAAGTGCTTATCGCCAAATCCCGTCTTGCATCTGGTTTTGATGACTGGGCGAAAGTTGTGTACGACACCGCAGATTCCTTATTGTAAGCGGCTGACGCATAAAGGCCGGCGGGGGGCAAAACCTCCTGAGCCGGCCTTTTTTTGAACCATGGCCGTGTTTAATCTCCCGCCGGAGGGCGTATGCCTTTAACCATTGGACTAAAACTATGCCTATCCCAACATATACACATGAAATGCTGGTGGGTACCGGCACATTTCTGCCGGCACTGACAAAAGTAGAATCACTGTTTAATTCCCTTATGGAAAAATTTGTCCTTGTTGCCACACTGGCGCTTGTGGGCCTTACTATTCCTATTACTATTGATATTGTGCTGCGCCTTTTTACAAACTATTCCGTTTTTGGCTTATTGGATATGGAAAGCCTTGGCCTTTTGACAATAGGCTTTTTTTCTGTAGGCTGCGCCACTGCCAAAAGGCTTAATCTGCAGGTAGATATTCTTTTTCAGCTTTTTTCCAAAACATGGCAATTACGCCTGCTTTTACTTGGTGAACTGGTGGCTATGTTTTATGGTTTTTTACTTGCGTATTACACTTTTAACGCCGCTATGGATGAAACATCCGTTATGGCTGTTTTGCACTGGCCTTTAAAACCCTTTGTTCTTTTTAGTACACTTGGTCTTGTATGTATGGCTTTGGCGGCATTTTTTCAGTTTTGTCACAGCCTTCTGGACAGGATACAACAAAAGGACTTTCTGGGTATTTTTTCCATTACAGGCATTTTTATTCTTATAGCGGCCCTGCCCTTTTTGTATAAATATTCCGGCCTGTCTTTATCCACACTTACCATAGGCAGTATTGGCTTTTTACTTGTTTTTGTGCTGCTTATGCTGCGTATTCCCCTTGGTATGACCATGGGTTTTGTGGGTATTATCGGCCTTTTTGCTCTTATGCGCAGAACAGCCGCTGTGGGTGTAACAGTGGGCAT
The DNA here is from genome assembly GCA_964547565.1 of uncultured Desulfovibrionaceae bacterium. GTDB lineage: Bacteria > Desulfobacterota > Desulfovibrionia > Desulfovibrionales > Desulfovibrionaceae > CAZPTC01. The sequence goes on along the minus strand of CAZJOG010000015.1, from coordinate 15,837 downwards.
GGTGCCTTTCCGGCAATGTTCGGAATTTATTTTTCTGGCTTTGCCTATGTTTATGCTGATGGGGCAAATGATTTCCCTTGCCGGGCTTTCCAAAGACCTTTTTGACTGTGCCCAGAAATGGCTTGGCCGCCTGCCCGGTGGTCTTGCTGTGGCGGCAGTAGCTGGCTGTGCAGGCTTTGGGGCAGTAAGCGGCGATTCCATGGCTACATGCGCCACCATGACAGCCGTAGCCCTGCCCCCCATGCAGGAAAAAGGCTATAATGTTTCTCTGGCAACCGGGGCACTGGCGGCTGGTGGCACGCTGGGTATTCTTATTCCCCCCAGTTCCGGGTTTATTGTATTTTCTATCATGACAGAAGTTTCCGTAGGTAAGCTTTTTACAGCCGGTATTTTGCCCGGTATTTTGCTTACACTTATTTTTATGGCTGTTGTGATGATACAGGTAAAAATGAAACCCAACCTTGCCCCCAAAGGGGAAAGCTACCCGTTAAAAGAAAAAATTATCGCGCTTAAAGGTATTATCCCTGTGGTGCTGCTGTTTGTTATTGTGGTGGGCGGTATTATGACAGGCACATTTTCCCCGGGGGAAGGGGGCGCTATTGGTTCGCTCTTAAGCCTGCTTATCGCGATTTTCCGCGGGCGTGTGACTATAAAGGGTCTGTACGCAAGCCTTTTAAAAGCCACCACCATGGTAGGGAATATTTTTGTGCTGCTGGTTGGGGTGTTTATTTTTGGGGTGTTTCTTACCACATCACACCTGCCCATGTTGCTTTCAGAATTTGTGCTCAGCCTTAACACAAGCCCCTATCTTATTCTGGCTATTGTGCTTGTGTTTTATATTCTGCTGGGTTTTGTGATGAGTGTACAACCCATGATGATGCTGACCCTGCCGGCTATTTTCCCCATGATTACAGCCCTTGGCTTTGATGGTGTATGGTTTGGGGTGGTCACGGTTATTGTGATGGAAATGGGCCTTATTACACCACCTATTGGGCTGAATGTTTTTACACTTTCGGCTGTTGCCCCCACTATCCCTCTTGCTTCTATTTTTAAAGGTGTTATGCCATTTTTCCTTGGTATGTGCCTGTGTGTGCTGCTGCTTATTCTGTTCCCGCAAATTGCGCTGGTACTTTTATAATACCTTGGTATAAACTTTTTCTTTCCCGTCTGTTTCCCGTAAGGAAAACAGACGGTTTTTTTTGCAAACACAATGTTTGGGTTTGCCTGCTTTTGTGATACGGTGTTTACTCTTTCGGTATACCCGAAAATTCTTGCAACACATTGTGATAATTTTTTAGGGCATTTTATGTTGATTCATGGAAATGCCCTGAAAAAACGGGGGTTAATGGCAAGTTTTGTCAGCTTACTCCGTAAGGTGTTGGGCTTTAATCCCAGAAGTCCGGCAGCTCCGTAAGGCCCATTTATGCGGCCTTTTGTTTTTTTTAACGTGTCCATAATATACTGTTTTTCCATTTCTTCGAGAGTCAGCACTTCATCAGGTTGTGTATTTTTATGCGCTTTACCAGTTTTTTCTTCTTTTCGGCCCTGCTGGGGGCTTTTTTTCTGCTCTGCCGTATGGTTTGGGCGGGCAGCCAAAAGGGGAATAGGGGTAAAATCACTCTCCACAAAAGCAAATGAGTTAAGAAGTCCCCCGGCCTGGCAGCGTAAAATGGCGCGCTCTACAGCCTGGGAAAGCTGGCGTACATTCCCCGGCCAGTTCATAGAACAAAGTTTGGCGGCTTCTTCATGCGCAAGAACAGGCACAAGGGAAACAGCGTTGCGGTGGGCTATGGATGTCATAAAAAACCGCGCCAGAATGGGTATATCATTCCGGCGTTCCCGCAAGGGGGGCACCAGTATAGGAAACGTGTTCAGCCTGTAAAGCAAATCCTCGCGGAAGCTTCCTTTGTTTATCATTTCTTGCAAATCCCTGTTTGTGGCGGCAATAACCCGAATATTCAGCTTTGCCGGATGGCTCCCGCCCACCCGCTGCACTTCATGCCGTTCCAGAACACGCAAAAGCCGCACCTGCGCGGAAAGAGGCAGCTCCCCTACTTCATCCAAAAAAATTGTCCCCCCGTTTGCCTGCTCAAAATACCCGGCCTTTGTGGAAACTGCCCCTGTAAAGGCCCCTTTTTCGTGCCCAAAAAGTTCACTGTCCACAATACCTTCTGTTATGGCCCCACAGTTTATGGCCACAAAACGCTGGGCCCTGCGCGAGGACCTTTCGTGTATGGCTCTGGCGACAACTTCCTTCCCTACGCCTGTTTCACCCAAAATAAGCACAGAACCTGTCCCGCGGGCCATTTGTTCAATCTGGTGCGCCACTTCACTGAGGCCCGGGCAATTTTTTACCATATCCCATGCGGATGGTTCCGAAATATCAAAAGGGATTTCTGTCAGTATAAAGGAATCATCTGTAAAAAATTCATTTCGTAAAACCGAGGCAAAAAGACGGGTAGTTTGTGCCAGATAACGCAGCACAGAAGGGGTAAAAATACCTTGCTGCTGCGCAAGAAAACAAAGATGAAACCTGTATCTGCCTACAGTAAAAAGTTCTATGGAAAGGCTACTGCTGTACTGGAAATCATTTTTTTGCGCAAATGTATCCCATTCTTCCCCTTCTATATAACTATACATAACATTGGAACTATTCCCTGCCTCATCATCAAATGTAAGGGTTTGCCTGTGATTTGTGATAGAATCCATAGAAATGGAAGATGTTGTATACGCATCTTGCTCTACACCTGTAACATACACAGGTATAAGATACATAGTGTCCAGATTTATAGCAACACAAGAAAGTGTATGCAAAGGCAAGACATTTTTTAATGTGATAAAATAATACGAAAGCGCAAGTTTTAAACCAGCGTGCTTAAGCATTTCCCCAAACATAGAATTAAGAAAACCAGGATTGGGAAAAATTTCCGTGTGTAAAAATTCCACCTGTTCCATATACACCTTGCCATGGCTTGATTTTTGAAGTAAAAGCGTATTTTTTTCCGCCCATTTAATCACTTTATTCCATATTTTTTTCACTATTTTTTTACTTTATTTCGTTTTTTTTGTAAAGCAGGCAAAGTTTAGCCTTGTTCTACTATCTTCAACTTACTGGAATAACAAATTAATTAAAAAAATATAACAACTGGAACAAAGATTGCTATAGGGGCGGCAGGAGAAACGAAAACAATTTAGCCAAGGAGAACAGAATGTTAAAGCTCTTTCGCTTTTTGGGAGTGCTGGGAATGTGCACCCTGCTGGCCTGCCCCGCATTTGCCAAGCCCACCCAACTCACTCTTCAGGTTATGCAGCCAAGCAACCAGCCTATTGCGCCTGTGTTTGAAGAGTGGGCCAAAACCATGATGGAGCGTTCAGAAGGGAAATTGGACATTAAAATTGTGTGGAGTGGCGGCATAACTGGGGTACCAGGCAGTTATGCCGGCCTCAGAGACGGTTCTTTAGACATAGCCGGCTATTCAACTGGCTGGAATATGAATGAAAACCCGTATGCCATAAGTTCCGCCCTGCCGTATATCACAAACAGCGCGGACAAAAGCACACGGTTTATCTGGAAACTTCTGGAAACGCCGGAATACGCAAAAGAAGCCAACAAAGACATGAAACTGCTGGCCGCGTATGGCAGTGGCATGGCCTGTTTTGTTTCCAACAAAGTGCTCATCCAAAGCCCGGCAGACCTTAAAGGCCGGCGGGTGCTTTTTTTGGGTGGGGCTACCTACGCCAAGGAAATAGAGGTTTGGGGAGGCACGCCTGTTATTACAGCCTCCACGGATATTTACGCAGCCTTGCAGCGCGGACTGGGTGAAGTGTTTTATGGCAGTTTCCCCAATGTAAAAAATTTAAAACTGTATGAAGTAGCCAAGTATTACACCTTATTCAGCAATTCACCACCAGAACAGCGTGTAGGGATTAACCATGACCTCTTTAATGATTTACCCAAAGACCTGCAAGATATTATTGTAGAAACAAGCGGTTTCCCTCTCAGTGTAAAATTTTCTGATGCCCTTATGGGTGTGGAAAAAAGTGATGTGGAATTTCTTGTAAAGGAAGGGTGCACGGTTAAAGAGCTGACCCCGGAAGAACTGAAGGTGTTTTCCGACCTGAGTATGCCTGTGCTTATGGATATGGCGCGTAAAGACTTAATAAGCCGCGGCGTAACAGAGCCTGACGTCTGGATAACTAAGGCCTATGAAATAGCAAAAAGCATCCAGTAACCCCCTGACCTGCCGCTTTTACCATGCGCTAAAAGCGGCAGCGTAGCAAGGAGTTTGCCATGACAGCACTTGATCCACTGGAATTAGGGCCAGGAAGAGAAAAACTTCCCCCTCTTTGCAGAATAGAAGCCGGTTTTAACTGGCTTATGGAGAAACAGCTTTATGTTTCTGCACTGGCTTTAGCATTTCTTGTTATTCCTATTGTTTGCGATGTTATTGGCCGTACCTTTTTTTCTTTCCCTCTTTTTGGAATTACAGAGGTAGAAGGACTGACACTTGTTTTTATTGGCTTTGTGGCTATGGGTTCCGCGGGCATTAACAAAGCCCACATTGCCATAGACATAGTTTTTTCCATGTTCAGCAAAAAAACCCAATGGAGACTGGATTGTTTCAGTAATATGCTGTGTCTTGTTGTTGCCTGCCTTCTTACATACAGCACATGGCGCGCCGGTTTTATACATAATGAACACACAGGCCTGCTGAAACTGAATGAAAAACCTTTTATTTTTATCACATGCTATGGTCTTGCTACAGTGGCTATTGCCTTTTTTTTCCAGTGTCTGCATTCCATAAAAGAGCGCTGGCAAAAGGGCGACAGATTTTTTCTTTTGCTTAGTGCCGTTATTATAGCGGTGTTTTTTGCCTTACCTTTTATGTATAAGGCCTCCTCTTTATCCTTTTCTTCACTCCTTATCGGGGCTATAGGCTTTCTTTTTCTTTTATGCCTGTTGATGGGGAAAATCCCTATGGGCATGGCCATGTCTTTTATCGCCCTTGTTGGTCTTTTTTTTCTTATGCGCACCCCAAAGGCGGTTTTTTCTGCCATTGGCCTTGTGCCTTTCAGGCAGACATCGGAGTTTATTTTTCTTGCTATCCCCATGTTTATGCTTATGGGTGAAATGATTGCGTTTGCGGGCCTGAGCAAGGATATGTTTGACTGCGCCAATAAATGGCTGGGCAAACTGCCAGGCGGCCTGGCTGTGGCATCTGTAGGTGGCTGCGCGGGCTTTGGCGCTGTCTGCGGCGATTCTATGGCAACAGTGCTTACAATGAGCGCTGTTGCTCTGCAACCCATGCGCAACCACAAATATGACCCTGGCCTTGCCACTGGCGCACTGGCTGCAGGGGGTACTCTTGGTATTCTTATCCCACCAAGTATGGGGTTTATTATTTTCTCTATTATGACGGGGGAGTCTGTTGGCAAGCTTTTTGTTGCAGGCATAGTGCCGGGGCTTTTGCTGGCAGGCATTTTTATTACCATTATTATTCTCCGCGTTATGCGTAAACCGGAGCTTGCGCCTGAAAAACAGCATTTCAGCATGCAGGAAAAAATACGTTCGCTTAAAGGCTTACTTCCCATCCTTACTATTTTTATTATTGTGGTGGGCGGCATTATGTATGGCCTGTTTACACCAGGCGAAGGGGGAGCTGTTGGGGCTGCCGTGGCATTTATTTTTGCGGCTGCACGCGGCAAAGTAACACGCACCAATATTGTAGAATGTTTTTATCGCACAGCGCGTATGTGTGGTATTATCTTTGTTATACTTATTGGGGTATTTATCTTTGGTGTATTCCTTACTACTTCGCACATTCCTCTGCTTTTGGCAGAGTTTGTGAATGATTTGGAAGTAAACCGTTACATAGTGCTTCTTATTGTTATTCTTATCTATGTATTACTTGGCTGCGTCATGAATATTATGCCTATGATGATGCTTACGCTTCCTTCTATTTATCCCACCATCCAGGCTTTAGGTTTTGATGGTATATGGTTTGGCGTTATTACAGTTATTGTTATGGAAATGGGTATGATAACCCCACCCATTGGATTAAACATTTATACCCTGGCTACTGTTGCACCAGATATTCCCATGAGCACCATGTTTAAAGGTGTTATGCCTTTCTTTTTGGGCATGTGTCTGTGTGTATTGCTTATTATACTTTTTCCCCAAATTGCTTTATTCCTGCCCAATTTATAACAGGATAGAGATTTTTTTCACTCTCAACAAGTAGGTGTATCTATGAATCGTCCCAAAAAAGTTGCCCTTTTAGGTTTTGACTGCGCATTGACCAGTCTGGTCCGCATGCATATTGAGGAAGGTCTTTGCCCAAACTTTAAAAAAATCTTTGAAAATGGTGTTGTTTGCGAAAACTGCCTGGTGCCTTTTCCCACCATTACCCCGCCAAACTGGACAAGCATGGCAACAGGTGCATGGCCGGGTACCAATAATATTACGGACTTCTGGCGCCATTACCCGGGTACTACGCCGGAATCCTGCAATACACACAGTGTATTTAACTGGAATTATGTGCAGGCAGAATCTATATGGGAAGCCGCAGAGCGCGGTGGCAAAAAAAGTGTTATCCTCAACTACCCCATGTCCAACAATGTCCATAAAAAGCTGAAAAACAGCGTGGTTGTCGGTGGTGGTGCGCTTACCCCCGGCTTATACATGGACGGGGAATATGTGTCTGAAGTGCTTAATATACCCAAGGAACAGGTAAATTCCGGTACAGCCGGCTATACATTCTGCGCAGATTTACTTGTAACCACAGAACCATTCCCGGGTAACACGGCGCGTATTAAGTTTGAAAAAGCAACAGGCTGGAAAAATGTAGACGATATGGGGGAAATGCCCCTTGAAGCCAGCTTTACCCAAACCTGGGCCAATTCCTTTTTTAAGGTCAAACCTGTAACATGGTATGTGCTTGTGCGTGATTTGGGTAATGGGTATGAATATGTGAGTGTTTCGCCATCCAAAGATATGGCGGAGGCTTTTTTTACTATCACACCCCAAACATGGTCTTCTGCTTTTGGCGCAGAAGCCACACTGGAAGACGGCACAACCAAAAAACTGCGTGGTAAAGCAAAACTGCTTAGTATGACGGATGAAGCAGATAATTTTAGCCTTATTTTGCCCCATTTTATTAATATTGATGGGGAATACTGGTGTAACCCGCCTTCCAAAGCTGTTAATCTGAATAAGGGTGATAATATCCCCACAGCCAATACCAGCATGACCGGCCTTTCCACAGGTCTTTTTAGTCTGGACACATGGATGGAATTTATCGCCATACATTATGACTGGCTTGGGGATGCGGCAGAAGCCCTTCTCAAAGACGGGGACTGGGATCTTTTTTACTCCCACGCCCACCCGACAGATTATATTTACCACGCGCTGATGACAGACCTGGACCCGGACACATGCTCCAGTAAAGCGGCGTATGACATAGCCTGGGCAGCACACCGCACACTGTATAAACACGCAGACCGTTACCTTGGCAGGCTTTTAGCCCTGCCGGATGAAGACACGCTGGTGACACTTATTTCTGACCACGGGGCCACACCGGACGGCCCAGCGGTTGATATGTTTGACCTTTTGGGCAAGGCCGGGCTTTGTTATACCAGACAGCTTGATTTGCCGGACTTTTCCTACATGGCAGAAAACATGCAGGCTGTGCTTAATGCGTTGGCCATGCGGGTGGATACCAGTAAATCCAAAGCCATGCCCCAACGTTCCTGTTATATTTATATTAATTTGAAAGGCCGCGATCCGGAAGGCATTGTGGACCAGGCAGATTACCATACTGTGCAGCGTGAAATATGCGACGCGCTTTACACCTATATCCACCCCAAAACAGGGAAAAGACCTGTGGCTCTTGCCCTGCCAAAAGAAGAAGCCATGATTTTGGGCCTTTGGGGGGATCAGGTAGGGGATGTGGTGTACGCACTTTACCCGGAATATGGCACCCAGCATGGCCAGATATTACCCACTTCCAGTTATGGGATTGGCTCCTTAAAAACCCTTTGTGTATACTATGGCCCCAAGGTTGGGGTTAAAAAAGGCGTCAGCCTTAACCGCATCTGCAACCTGATAGACCTTGTGCCCACCTTCTGCTACATGACAGGCTGGCCTATCCCCCAAAATGTGGAAGGGGGCGTGGTATACCAAATTATGGAAGACCCCGACTGGTTTATAAGCGCACCTAAGTAAACACTGCCATCTTCCAGAGTATTCGCCTCTCGCGCTTGTCCCCCCTTGTCCCTTGTCCCCTGTCCCTGATGCAGTATCTCTGTATCAGGGACATTTGTCTGTAACCCGCTTAACAACCGCTCCAAAATACAACAGGAAAATACGGAATAATTCACTAAAAAATATGTATATTGGCTATATTAATAAAAATAACCCTTAAGATAGTATTATTTTTTCCATATATTTTGCCACTCGTCATTGATAGTAAACATGGCTTGATATAAAAAAGCAAAAAGGACAAAAATTTATCCCCCCCATTAATTTGTGAATAACCCTTTCTTTTGTGAAATGCACCGGCAGCTTCCCGCCACTCTCTGTATGGCGTCATTGTTCATAAGGAGTAACGAATGGGATTTTTTGATTTATTCGAGCCAGCGTGGAACAGCAAAAACCCAAAAAAAAGAAAACAGGCTGTTGCTGCATTAAAAATGGATACAGAAAAACGCATAGAAAAAATGCTTTCTGTAGCAAAAAAAACACAATATGCAGATACGCGGCAGGAAGCCTATGTACGTTTGGCGCTTGAGGCAAAAGGTCTCACATATTTCAAAATTCGTAAGGAAGCTGTGGAGAAAATAGAAAATGAAATAACACTGGCGCAAGTGGCCGTGCAATCGTGGGAGCCCAATATCCGCGACCTGGCTCTGGAAAAAATTACCAGCCCGCAAGCTTTTGAAAAAATCGCCATGTCGGAAATTGAAGGCCTTGCCGAAGCAAGCCGGTATTACCACACCACAATAAAAACAAACCCGCAAATAGCGCAGGGCTCCAAAATACTTACGGAAGAGGAATTTTTGAAGAAAACTAAACGGGAGCTGAACCCGCACACCAGAGAAAAGGCTATCACAAAGGTGGATAACCCTGCTGTTTTGGCAAATGTAGCCACCCAGGATTCTTCTGAAAAAGTGCGCGCACTGGCTGTAGAAAAAATAGAGGATCAGGATCTTCTGCAAAATGTGGCACAAAAAGATACAAGTGAAAACGTGCGCTGTGTAGCGTTAAGTAAAATTAAAAATCAAAGCTTTTTAAAAGATGTGGCAGGGAATGACACAAGCCTTCATATACGTTATGCCGCAATCACCAATATAACAGATCAGAATTTTTTAAAAGAAATAGCACTCACGGATACAGTTAAAACAGTATGTAACAGGGCTATTCAAAATATTTCCGATCAAAAAATACTTTGTGAACTTATACAAATAGAAGCAACCAAAAAAAACGCCGCAGAAAAACTGTTGTCCGTATTCTGTGAAAGAGAAGACCAAGATATTCTCGCGGAATCCGTTCCCTATATTATACAAAATATGAGTTCAGGGGCAGGAGAAAGCGAACCTGTACGAAAAAAATTGCTCCAGCTGGCCAAAAGCAATCCCAGTATTTTAAAGCCGTTTTTCCCGGCGTTAAGAGAAAAATACAGCGCCTGGCATAGTGACCGGTCCCATTACGACACCCAGCATACAGATGAACAGGGGTATAGCCGAAGTGGCGACTGCACCCATACGGATGAAAAAACCCATACAGACAAAAAGCATGCGGATACCCATTTGGGCAAGGAGTATCTTGCGCAATTTCCGCCCTATTTTAACGAATAAAAGGCAAGCGCATGGCATGTCCGTCTTTTTTTATTATCCCTTCCCTTGCCTGCCAGGCTGCCTGCACATATTGCTTTGGCCCGCATGAGGGCGCGATTATGGATGAGGAAACAGCGCGCCAGAGTATCCGTTTTATCCGCCGTATTGCGGAAGAAACCAACACCGCGGAAATTTCCATAATCTTCCATGGGGGCGAACCCCTGCTTGCCCCTCTCCCCGTCTGGCAAATTCTACTGGCAGAAATACAACATTTGCGGGCAAAATACCGCGTGTTTACAAGTCTGCAATCGAATTTATGGAAGCTCTCGGACGAACTTTTAGCCCTGTTTGCCAAACACCATGTTAACATAGGCACCAGTCTGGACGGCCCAAAAGAATTTTGCGACATAACCCGCGGGAAAGGCTATTTTGAAAAAACCTGGGCGTCTGTCTCCAAAGCCAAAGCCGCCGGGTGTTTTGCGGGTGTTATAGCCACTATTACCAAAGCCACATTACCCCATACACGGGACATAGCAAAATTTTTTCGCAACAACACTATTTCCCTTACACTGCATGGGGCATTAAGCGCCATACAAAGCCCCCACAACAATTTTGCCCTCACAGCCGCAGACTATGCTGCTATGGTTAAAGACCTGTACGAATGGTATATACCCAACCGCACGTTTCTTAAAATAGACACACTGGATCACTTTGCCAAAGGCATTGTCACCGGGCAAGCCAACATATGCACGTTTAAGGACTGCCACGGCATATTTTTATCTATCGCGCCCACAGGAGACATAACCTCCTGCCAAAGATTTGCGGGAAAAAAAGAATTTAGTATGGGCAATATTTTTCACCAGCCCTCTTTAGAAAAACTTTACCAAAGCCCCGCGGCCCTTAAACTGATGGAACGGGAAAAAAAGGTTGCAGCACACTGTTCTTCCTGTGGTTTTTACTCTATTTGCAAAGGCGGGTGTTATTATAACGCTCTGGCGTCAGGCGATGGTCTCCTTGATCCATGGTGCGAAGCCTACAAGGATATTTATACCTTTGTGCAGGCGCATGTAATAGAGGAAATGTTAAGCCATACGAACACAGAAGCGCCTGCAAGCCTGACTTCTGTACAAAATGGGCAAACTCTTTTACGGAAAGGCCCGTATATTTCCCTTGCCGCACCACTGCACCCCGTACATATTGCGGAGAATGCGCGCAGTGTGCTGGCTATCCATGGATTAGGGCGCACACATAACCCGCACACAGCCGCCCAAGACTTGTACGAACAAAAGGTATGCGGCGATCCAACCACCACCGCACACCTGCTGCAAACTATGCAGCACCATATACAAAATAATCATAAAAGCAGAAATAACTGTTACATACACGTTACTTTTGACTGCAACCTGCGTTGTACACATTGTTACGCTAATGCAGGCAATAGCCCAAAAGACAGCATTTCCGAGCAAAACTTTGAAAAAATCCTCACAGAAGCTATTGCGGGGAAGTTCCGGCAAAGTATCATTACAGGCGGAGAACCCCTTGTGCATCCGCGCTGGGAACAGCTCATAAAAATCAGCAAAGCCTTTAAGGGAAAAGGCACAAACCTTGTTTTGCGTACCAACTTGACCGGGGATATACGCGAGCCAGATCTTGCCGCGCTGGCAGAAACTTTTGACCAGGTAGTGGTAAGTGTGGATGGCAATGAGTTTACCCATAATGCCAGACGCGGCTATGGAACATACGCCAGCGTGGTCAATAATCTGGAAGAATACGCGCGCATTGCCGCAACAATACGGGGCGCGGCGGAACTTTCGCTGGCCTGTGTGATGGGCGCAGACAATATTAACGGCGCCCCTGGGCAAAGTGTTAAAGCCTTGGGAGAAAGGCTGAAAATACGCCGCGTGCGTTTTCGCCCTCTTTTACCCATTGGCAGGGCATCGGATATGGACGAACCCGTCATGTGCGAAGGGCTAAAACAACACCTCGCGCCTGAAGAAATGCTGTTATCCCCCTTCCGCCCACTCACAAGCTGTGGCATTGGGCAAAACATTTTCATAAAACCCAATGGCAAAGCCTACCCCTGTTACGCATGGTGCGCCGAACATACCCTTACCGGCAATGTTTTCCATACGGGGCTGGAAGATGTGCTCACCTCCCCGGCTTTTTCCAAACTTATCCATTGCTCCGTTGATACTATAGAAAAATGCCGGGATTGCGAATACCGCTACCTTTGCGGCGGTGCTTGCCGTGCCTGGGGTAACCAGACGGTGTTGGATGTAAACGCCGCTCCTCCTGAATGCCACCACTTAAAAACGCGGGCAGAAAAGTTGGTGCAAACAGCGCGGGAGTATATTTTAAACCAAGGCTGTGTTTCCTGAATAATTTAAAGGTGTAATACCCATGGATAAAGTACTGCAAAAAGCCATACAATGTCTTTGTATAGTTTTTTTTCCTCTCCTGTTATGCGCGTGCAGTGAGGAAAATGCGCTTTACAAGGAAGCAACAAATATGATGCAACGCCCTGGTATGGTAACAGAACCAGAAAATTTCCCCAAAGCAAAATCAAAACTCACACCAGACGATCAATACCGTATCTATCAAACATTATATACAGAATGGGCAGGCCATGTTTTTACTTCTCTTGGGGAGTATAAAGACGCAAAACAACTTGCCAAAGAAGCGTATTACCAGTCTGGTATTGTTATGTACGACAACTATACCGGCTATGCACAAAAACAATTAAATAACCCACGACTCTTTTATTTGGAAAAAGCGTATACACTTTTTGTGCTGGCGCAAGAGTATAAAAACGCCCCCCAGCTTGCAAAAGAGTGCGCTGCCATAAAAATAGAAAAAACACTTGAAGATGCAACAATACAGGGAAACTGGGAAAACATCACCGCGCTTTTCCAGTCTTTTGACAATACACAAAAAGAAGAAATGGCAACTTTAATATACCAGAATATGCGGCAAACTTTTGCAGCAAACGACTGGGGTCTGGATGAGGAACACACTGATTTTACAAGCCAAACACCTAAAAAGCAGCAATACCTCCACGATATTTTTCTGCTTGGTATCATTAAAAACTATGCCCCTGTTCCGCCTGATATCCAGGAAAAAATGTACAGCGCCGCTCTCCAAAGAGCCAGTAAACCAAGCTTTTGGCAAAAGGATGTGGAAAACCACCATAGAATAAATAGCAATGCAGGCAGAAAAGTTTCCACACTGTTGCAAGAGGAAATTTTCCATTACCTTGGCGATTATAAGGATGCAAAACTTTGGCTCAAACGTTTTACGGAATATACACATATCCCCATCATCCATAATGGGGATATGCCGAAAAAAAAACATGCATTTGCTGCACCTGAACCCAGAACCATTGCCATTGTTTATACAACAGATGGCCAGATTACGGACGCCTTTTTGCACCCCACTCTACAAGCAAACCTGGCAAAAAGTGTGGGGCAAGCGCTTAAAGAAAAAACTATGGGCAACATTTTTTTTACGCAGGATATTTCCCAGGCTTCTGCCATACTCTATTACGCTATATCCTACGAACATTTTGGCACTTTTGCTTACTCCGGCGGGGGAACTGCAGATTATTACCATACCCGGGCAATCACAGAAATCCGCTTGCCAGACGGCACCGTAAAACTCCATAAAAGTATGCTCAACAGGGTGACAAAACCACAAGAGAGCATAGGGGGTGACTTTAAGCATGTCACTATCACCATGCCCGTGCCTGTTTACGATATTGCCGATACTTTAACGATTTTAGAGCAGTGCTGGTCATAAAGACAAAATGCGCTGGCGGCCTTTCCCCTTTTGGAAAACACACACATTCCCATACCAATCTCCCCCAGTATGTATACACACGGGGGAGATTGGTATGTGGGGTATTTGGGCTTTATAGCCGTTTTACTTTAGGCCGGGTTTTTCTTTTTTTTCCATGTATTCAGCCCCCAAACAGGCAACATCATACCAATACCATACAGGATAAATAACCCCACATTTAAAGCAAATACCACTGTCCAAGGTTCATTAAAAAATACCTGCGCGTAAGAGTAACGTAATGTAATAGGCATAAGTGGAAGAGAAATAAGCATGTTGGGCAATGCCATAAGGGCAATTTCAAAAGGAACAGGGCTTTTGTAGTCAGGGTCTATCATACGCAGTAAAACAAGCCCAGATGTTACAGTACCTGTTGCCGTACCCAAAAAACCAATCCAGCGTTCATCCGCCCAGGCTGTCTGGTTTTTGGTCCAAAGGCGCAAAAATACGGCAGTAGCCACACCACACCAGGTGGAAGTAATAATAAGAATACCCCACCATTCCCGCAGCACAGCTATTTGGATAGCCAGTAAAGATGCAAGGCCCAAAAGGTCTACAATAACACCTAAAATACGGGACTGACAGCCCGCATCAAAAAGCTGATCCACCTTAAACACACGCTGAAGAAATACCATACGCACAATAAGGCCTGCAGGTAAACAAAACAAAAAGGCAAACATAGACCAAAATATGCCCATAATGTTTGGCGGTAAAAGAAGCTGAAGCACACTTATGCCCGCGTAGGCAAGTAAATATGTAATAAAAATAAGCATAACCTGAAAGCTCATGCCATCCATATTACTTCCCATAAAGCGCAAAGAACCGGCAGAGGGACGTTTATCCTCCTCATACACACCCTGCAATTCATCTTTCCCCAAGTTGAGCTGGCTGGCGCTTATACCACGGCGTTTCATAATCATATTGACCGCAGGCACACCCACAAGAATGGAAAAAATATACCCCATTGCGCCGTATGTAAGGCCAAGGTTGGCCATACCCTCAAAACCCGCCTGCTGCCAGACAACGCCGGTTGCCATGGCAGTGGGTGGCCCTGCAACAAAGCCGGAACTCATAAGCATTGCCGCTGATTCTAACAAATTTGTCCCCATCAGGAGGTTATAAAGAACAATCATAAGCATGGCGCCTATAACAGTAAACTTTCCGAGAGCTGCGTTGGCAAAAGCCATACCCGTGGCACTTTTTAAAACTTGCTTGCCGGATTTGGATTTATCTTGCCCTCCGCCTCCAACACCAGACAAGCCAAAGCAAATAAAGGTAAAGTTAAAAATGTGGAACACAAAAAGCTGCAAGTCATCGGGATTCGGCTTAAAACTTCCAAAATTATCAAACAAGCCTAAATTAAAACATATACATCCAAGTAGTCCCCCAATAAGACAGGAAGGGATGGCATACTTTTGAAAAAATTTTATCCGCATCCGCAACAGTAAACCAATAGCCAGAAACACACCCACCCATGTAATGGAAATCATCATCGTAAACGAAAACGGCGCTTCACCTAATCCACCCATCGTGCTTTCTCCTTTTTTGGGCAGGGGCAGAGCTTGTTGTACCCCATATGTGTGTGTATCCCAACTTGTTCGGATAGCATTTTCTGCCTTATAAAAATTTTATAAAGAAGAATCGTTGGTTAATTATGCACCTGCCACCATACATTTTTATATAGTATATGACAGTGTAACTGTCATTCTTGTTGATTTTAATATATATTTTACAGCTTGTTATAGATAGAATTTTTTATTTTGCCATGATTTAGGAATATTTTCTATATCCATTTACAAATAAGAATTATTTTAGATAAAAAACTCAGGATATTACATTTTTATAGTCCCAAATTTTCCATTAAATATCTATTCTATTATGTTATCAAATATCTTCATGGTTTAAAAAGAAAGTTTACAAAATCCCATTGAGTGTCAGGCAACAAACCTTGACAAAAAGTAAGGAATTCCGCATGGTATAAAAAAATGCCTCAACAGTTACACTCTAAGCATAAAAATGGATGAGAATGCTTTTTTAAAACTTTATCCCCCGCATTTCCTTGCCTTATAAAAAGTTAAATAAAAAAACCCCTTTATGACTTGCATCATAAAGGGGTTTGCTTCTATGTGGCGCGCCCGAAGAGATTCGAACTCCTGACCTACAGGTTCGTAG
>CAZJOG010000014.1:2714-21542 GCA_964547565.1 uncultured Desulfovibrionaceae bacterium | reverse complement strand
TTATCTGGTATTATAGTACCTGTTTTTTTTCAGGGGCTTTTTTCGTATCCAGCGCGCCCTGCCTGTCTCGCCGGTTATCCGTGTGGTCTGGGTAGGGGTGTTTTTTGATTTTTTCCGCTGTAATGGGTTAGAAAGCAATACACTCCATACTCTCCCTTCTCTTTCTGAAAAGGCTTTCCCATGCAAAATAAACGTATACTTCTACTTATTGCTTCATGCGCGCTGATTTCCATACTACCCGTTGCAAGCCTTGTTGCGTTTATTTTATTTGTGTATGAGGATTTTGCCTCGCTTGCACCTTTTATTGTGGCCTGCCACCTTCTTTTTTTAGTTCTCAGCGCTTTAGCTCTTTTGCTTATACGGCACTTTTTTAACAGGGTGCGGGGGATATTCCGCATTCTTAATATGACGGGCGTTCCCACATGGAGCCTGACACCAGGGAAAACTTCCCTTGGTACCATAAAAATAAACAAACATTTCAGTAAATTGCTTGGCCTTGCGGATGTGCAGGAAACATACAGCGAAGACTGGTATTCCCAGCGTATACACCCCGCAGAGCGGGACGCTGTGCTGTACCAGCCGTTTAAAGCACCCCTTCCCCCTGGGCAGGAATACAGCAAACAATGCCGTATGCTGCATGAAGATGGTCATTGGCATTGGGTAGAAGTGAAGGGGTATGCCACCCGCTGGGGAACAGACGGCTTGCCCTCGCGTATGGCTGGTATTTGTCTGGATATACAGGACCAGATGGACCGCGAAAAAGAAATTTTGGAATACCAGTATACGCTGGAAGATAAAATTCTGGACAGAACCCTTGCGTTGCAAACCAGTGAAACCGCACTACTTAGAGAAAAAGCCCGCCTGAGAGGTGTTATACGCAGCTTGCCGGAAATTGTGTGTTTTAAAGACTGCGAACACAATATGCTGGGTGCAAGTTTGGCGTTTTTGGATTTTTTTCAGGTGACAGAAGCGGAAGTTTTAAACCAGAAAATTACGGCGCCTGCTTTTCTGAGGGGCTTTAGTCAGGATGTGCTGGATGAATTTTTGCGGCAGGATGAACACGCATTACAAAACGGTATATTACGCCTGGAAGAACACCTGCAACAAACAGATGGTACATATAAGTGGTTTGAAACACTGAAAGTCCCGTATTTTGATGACGATGGGGTGGTGCTTGGCACAATGGCCATAAGCCGGGATATTACGTCTGCCAAAAAAGCGGAAGAAACAATTCTTAACTCCAATGAAGAAGCTATGGCCGCTGCCCGTGCCAAAAGCGCGTTTTTGGCAAATATGAGCCATGAAATACGCACGCCCTTAAGCGGTATTATTGGGATGAATTATCTGGCCATGCAAAAACAGGACAGGGAAGAAGTGCAGGATTACCTGCAAAAAGTGGATAAATCTGCCCGTCACTTGCTTAATATTGTTAATGATGTTCTGGACTTTTCCAAAATAGAGGCTGGTAAGCTGGTATTGGAAAATATCCCGTTTAGCCTTCTGTCTTCCGTGCAGTCTGTTATGGAAACCATGCGTTTGAAGGCGGAAGACGGTGGTTTAAGTTTTACCGCCATATTGCCGGAAGAGGGGGAAGAAGGGGATATTTATCTGGGTGATCCTTTGCGGCTGGAGCAAATTCTTCTTAACCTCACCTCGAATGCCATTAAATTTACCATAAAAGGCAGTGTGGTGCTGGAAGTGCAAAAAGGGCCTGTAGACACCAGCACCTGCCCACCCACCCAGCCTGTGGCCATCCATGTGCGGGATACTGGTATTGGCATCAGCCGGGAGCAGCTGGACGGTTTGTTCCAGCCTTTCAGCCAGGGGGATTCTTCCACCTCCCGCAAGTTTGGCGGTACTGGCCTTGGGCTTGCCATTAGCTGTTCTCTTGCAAGCTCTATGGACGGCATACTTTCTGCCAAAAGCGAGCTGGGGGTTGGCTCCTGCTTTACCTTAAAAGTCTCCCTGCCTCTTGCAGGGAATTTGGTGGATAATCAACTGCCATTCCCGCGGGAAGGGGAAATTGCTGTTACCCTGAGCGAACTGGAACCTCTTGGCTTACGGGTGCTGGTGGCAGAAGATAATGAAATTAACCAGCTTATTGCGGTGGAAATTCTCCAGAATATGGGCTGCACAGTGGACTGTGTGGAAAATGGGCAGGAAGCCGTAGGGTACGCAAAAGCCTACACATACGATGTTGTGCTTATGGATTTACAAATGCCTGTGCTGGATGGTCTGGAAGCTACCCGGGTGCTGCGGGCGGAAGGGGTTAAAATCCCCATTATCGCGCTTACCGCCCACGCCATGCAGGACGAACGGGAGGCGTGCCTTGCTGCGGGTATGCAGGATCAGGTGACAAAACCCATTGATATTAGTGTGCTTTATAATGTTTTGTGTAAAGTAAAAGCGGGCTAGAGTTTTTCCGTTAATCAACGCAAAAAACTCTGGCGGAGAAAACCGGCATAAACCCCAAAACCATTCTTTACTCCAGCACCAGATAATCCTTCATAATCACTTTAAGCCCAAGGCCTGGGAAATTCACGCGGTATTTATCCGGTGGGATATGTTCCACTATTTTGCCACGCCCAAAAATTTTGTGCTTGCAGAAACCCAGTTTAAACGGGGGTGTGGCGGGCATGGAGGGGGTATTTTCTTGCTCCTGCTCCGCTTGAGCCTGGGTTTCTTCATCCCCATATTCGTTTGGGTCTTCTTCCGGGTATTCGTCCGTGTATTCGTTCGGGTATTCGTTCGTCTGGTCTTCCTCTGCAAACATTTGGCCATAATGCAGACTGTGGGGTCGGCCATACCCTGGAGCAGAGGCAAATTTCCGCGAGGGGGTTTGGTTACTGAAAAAGTCTGGCTCTGGTTTGCCAAAAGGGGAAGACAGGGGGATAGTGTGGGTATTGCGTGGCTGGGACTTGCTGAGGCCTGTATAACTTTCGTAAAATTCGTCTATAGTGTGCAGGCGGCTTGTCAGTTCACGCACAAAGGGGCTGGGGGTGGCAGGGTCAAAACCACCAGAGCCGCGATTACTGAGGGAAAGGGGAACAAACAAATCCAGCTCGTCCTTGGCGCGTGTGCAGGCCACATACATAAGGCGGCGTTCTTCTTCAAAATCATCCTGCCGGACGAGTGCGTGGCGGGAGGGAAAACGGTCTTCCACCAGATCCAGCAGGATAACAGCCTCCCACTCCAAACCTTTGGCAGAGTGGACAGTGGAAAGGGTGATGGAGTTTTTTTCCCTTTCTTCTTCTGCCGCGGTTTTGCCTTCGTCCGGGCTATCCAGCGAAACATCGGCAATAAAAAGGGCCATGTCCGCGTAACCGGAGGCAATAGTAAGCAATTCTTCCAGGCCTTGCAGGCGGCGGGGCCAGTCGTCCACATACAGGGTTTCCAGCCGCGGGCGGTAATGTTCCACCACGCGGGCAAGTGCCTGCGCGGGGGGCAAAGCTGTTTCCCGTAAAAACTGGAGCAGGGCCATGTCTTCCCTGAGTTCCGGGTATTTTTCAAAGGCTTTGGTCAGTTCTTTTTCTTTGCCTTCTGTAATAGCCACAAAAAGTTTATTGGCGGTTTTGGGGCCAATGCCTTTGCATAAAGCGCTTAAACGCTGGAAGCTGGGTTCGTCCAGAGGGTTTACCACCAGACGGGCATACGCCATAATGTCTTTAATATGCGCGGCTTCCGTGTATTTCAGGCCCCCGTATTTTTTAAAGGGGATACCGCATTTGTTGAGTTCCACTTCCAGATGGTAGGAATGAAAACCCGCGCGGAAAAGAACCGCTATTTCATGGGGCGGGTGGGTTTCTAAAAGTTCCGCTATACGGCGTGCCACAAGGGTGGCCTGTGTTCTGTCGCTCATGGGGTGGAAAAGGCGCACGGCCCGTTCTTCCTCATCAAATTCACGGTGGGAGAACAAATGTTTTTCATACCCTATGGGTGCATCCGCCAGTATGGCATTGGCCACATCCAGCACAGGCTGGATGGAGCGGTAGTTTTCTTCCAGCCGCACAATACGCGCGCCTTCAAAATGCACGGGAAATTCCAGAATATTTTTGACTGTAGCGCCCCGGAAGGCGTAAATGGACTGGGCGTCGTCCCCCACAGCCATAACATTGGACAGGCAGCCTTCCGCTTTTGTGCCGGCCAAAAGACGCACCAGACGTGCCTGCACGGGGTTTGTGTCCTGGTATTCGTCCACTAAAATGGTCTGGAAGCGGCGGCGCTGGGATTCTAAAATATCAGTGTTTTCGCGCAGTAAATCTTCCAGCTCAAAAAGCAGGTCATCGTAATCCAGAAGGCCGCGTTCCATCCTGTAGCGCCGGTATTCTGCCTCCAGGCTGACCATATCGTCCATATAACCCAAAAGGTGTGGGCTTTCCTGCATCACCAAATCGCCGATGACCAGCTCCTTGTTGCGTGCTTTGGAAAAAAGCCCAAGCAGAGTTTGTGCTTTGGGAAAAGACCTGTCCCCTTTGCCTATGGCCAGTTTTTCCTTGCAGTGGCTTAGGGCGGAAGAAGAGTCTGCACTGTCAAGAACTGTCAGGCTGCCTTTCATACCAGCGAATTTTTGTGGGGGATAATGGCGGAGCACGGAAAACGCAAATGCGTGGAAAGTACCCCCCTGTACCCCTATAAGCTGCGAGCCCAAAAGGGCGGCGGCCCTGTGCTGCATTTCCTGTGCAGCCTTGCGGGTAAAGGTAAGCAGCAGGATGCTGGAAGGGTGGGCCCCGTGTTCCACCAGCCATGCAAGCCTGTGGACAATGGTGCGGGTTTTGCCACTGCCTGCACCTGCCACCACCAGCATGGGGCCGGGGGGTGCGGTAACAGCTTCCTGTTGCGCGGGATTCAGGGAATCTATGGACAGCATGGCTTCTTTCTAGGGTAAAAGGAGGTAAAACAAACAGCAAAAGTATAACGGAAAAGACCCGCCTTTGTCAAAACGCGCCTTCTGGAAGAAATAGAGGGAAAAAGGTGTTGGGTACAATTCTACGCGCGGTGCGCGGCACGCCAGACGGCATTTTCCAGATTAATGACTGTGGGCAGATGGGTGATGGAATGGAGAATGGAAATAGAGCGGTGGATTTCCAGATCCAGCCGGCGGGGTTCTTTAAGGGCCTGGGCTGTGTCGTTAAAAAGTGTCACCACCACAGGCCGCACAGGGGATTCTTTCCCTCGTTCAATCACCACCGCAAGATAATGGTTGGAAAGTTCCACCAAATTTCCCACAGGGTAAATGCCCATAGCGTCTATAAACATTTCCAGAAGACCCGGGGAAAATGCAATGCCCCTGTCTTTATACATAATCGCCAGGGCTTTTTCCGGCGGGTAGGCTTTTTTGTAGCAGCGTTCGCTTGTCAGGGCGTCGTAAATATCCGCTACTGTCATCACCTGCCCCACCAGGCTTATTTCCTGTTCCTTTTTGCCATAGGGGTAGCCTGTGCCATTAAAACGCTCGTGGTGTTCCAGCACACCTGTACGCACCACTTCCGGCACATCCCGCACAGTTTCCAGATAACTGCCGCCACGCACCACATGGGATTGCATAATCTGCATGCCTGTATCATCCAACCTGCCTTTAAAATTAAGCACCTGCTGGGGGATAAGCATTTTCCCAATATCGTGCAAAAAGCCGGCAAATGCCAGTTCATGCAGAGATTCCGGTGTTACCTGTATGCGGCGGCCAAGCACAGTGGCGTATATGGAAACATTAACACAGTGCGAGAATGTGTATTCATCCGCTTTTTTCAGGCGTGCCATACTCAGCAGGGCATCCTGGTTGCGTAAAATACTGTCCACTGTGCCATGCATGGCCAGGGCAATTTCCTGTATGGTTTCAGAAGATATGCCGTCTTTAACGGCTGTACGCAGTTTGTGGGAAGCACGCGCCACATGGGTATGCACGGCCCGCGCAGTGTTGAGCTCTTCCTCAAAAGGAACCTGATTTTCAATGGCAAAAGGCTGGGCAGCATCCAGACTCACACCTTCTTTCAGTTCAATATCCGCGATATTTTCCCTGAGTTTAATGGGCGCGTGGTCAACAGTCTGGCTACGCAGATGGGAAACCATGTCCAGTATCTGGTTGTGAAGATTCTCATTCTGGGGGCTTGGTTTTTGGTCATTTTCCGTGGGCATGGCAGGGTAGCTCTCTCGTCTACAAGCGTGGATCAAAAAAACAAAAACACGTTAGCGGCTGGTAAAGCTGGCTTCGTGGACAGCCTGCTCCAAATTTACGTCTTTCGGCAGGGAAGAAATGGATTTTGCAATGGAAATATTGCGGTGAACCTCTAAATTAATACGTTGGGGTCGCCCCAAAACCTGGCCAAGCGGGTTAATAAGTGTGACAATGGTGGGCCTTAAAGGCGATTCGATACCCCGTTCTGTCACAATGGCCAGATAATCATTGGAAAGACGCACCAAGTTGCCCACAGGGTACACCCCCATGGCGTCTATAAACATTTCCAAAAGCCCCGGGGAAAAGGTTTCCCCACGGTCTTTATACATAATAGCAAGGGCTTTTTCCGGGGGAAAGGCCTTTTTGTAACAGCGCTCGCTTGTGAGGGCGTCGTAAATATCCGCTACTGCCAAAACCTGGCCCACAAGGCTTATTTCATCCTGTTTTTTGCCATAGGGGTAGCCTGTGCCATTATAGCGCTCATGGTGTTCAATAACCCCTGTGCGTACAACAGCGGGAACATAGGGGGTGTTTTCCAGATAACGGCCACCACGTTCTACATGCGATTGCATAATCTGCATGCCGTCCGCATCCAGCGGGCCTTTAAAATTTAAAATTTGCTGGGGGATAAGCATTTTCCCTATATCGTGCAGAAAACCGGCCAAAGCCAGTTCCTGCAAGGAATCTTCCGTCACGCGTATACGTTTGCCCAGTACAACCGCGTAAATAGAAACATTCACGCAGTGGGAAAACGTGTATTCATCCGTGTTACGAAGGCGTGCCATGCTTAAAAGCGCGTCCTGGTTACGGGTAATACTGTCTACCGTATCTTTGAGGGTAAGGGCCATTTCCCTTACCATTTCCTGCGGCATGCCTTCCTTTACAGCAGTGCGTAACTTGTGGGAGGCACGCGCCACATGGGTGTGTACGGCCTGCGCTGTGCTGAGTTCCTCGTCAAAAGGGACAAGGTTTTGTTGGGGAACCGGCTCTTGCGGGTCAAGGGTTACACCCTCTTTCAGCTCAATGTCAGGCAGATGGTCGTGCAGGGGTATGGGCGTGTATACGCCAGCTGGCCCCCGTAACTGGGAAGCAATATCCAGAATCTGGTCG
The DNA here is from genome assembly GCA_964547565.1 of uncultured Desulfovibrionaceae bacterium. GTDB lineage: Bacteria > Desulfobacterota > Desulfovibrionia > Desulfovibrionales > Desulfovibrionaceae > CAZPTC01. The sequence goes on along the minus strand of CAZJOG010000014.1, from coordinate 14,260 downwards.
TGAAGCGCGTCGTTATGGCCAGATGAAGGATTGGGTTTAAGGAGGACATCGGAAGGAGTTTTTGTCATACGCACTTCTTTAAAAACGGGCATTATACGGAAGCCGGAAGGCTTTACACCCGCCATGATTCAAGGGTTATGCACGAAACACTACTTACTTGGCCAGTAAACTTGCTTCCCAGACAGCCTGTTCCAGATTCACTTCCTTAGGCAATACAGAAACAGATTGGGTGATGGATATATTGCGGTGTACTTCCAAATTAATACGCTGGGGTTTGGCAAGTGCCTGGCCAAGCGGGTTAATAAGTGTCACAACGCATGGCCGCAGAGGGGATTCTATGCCACGTTCAGAAACAATGCCAAGGTAATTGTTGGAAAGGCGCACAAGGTTACCCACAGGGTACACCCCCATGGCGTCTATAAACATTTCCAAAAGCCCCGGGGAAAAGGTTTCCCCACGGTCTTTATACATAATAGCCAGCGCTTTTTCCGGAGGAAAAGCCTTTTTGTAGCAGCGTTCGCTTGTGAGAGCGTCGTAAATATCCGCCACTGCCAAAACCTGGCCTACAAGGCTTATTTCATTCTGGCGCTTCCCATAAGGATAGCCTGTACCATTGTATCGTTCATGGTGTTCAACAACACCTGTACGCACAACAGCGGGGACATCCGGGTTATTTTCCAGATAACGGCCGCCACGCTCCACATGCGATTGCATAATTTGCATGCCATTGGCATCCAGTGGGCCTTTAAAATTCAAAATTTGCTGGGGAATAAGCATTTTGCCTATATCATGCAGAAAGCCAGCCAAGGCCAGATCCTGCAAAGATTCCGGGGTTACCCGTATACGTCTGCCAAGCACCACCGCGTAAATAGAAACATTCACGCAGTGGGTAAAGGTGTATTCATCCTTGCTGCGTAGCCTTGCCATACTCAGCATGGCGTCCTGATTGCGCAGGACACTTTCTACAGTGGCATTCAGGGTATTTTGCATTTCCTGGATGTTTTTGCTGTTTATGCCTTCCTTTATAGTATGGCGCAGTTTATAGGAAATATCCAGCACATTCTGGTGTAACTCTTTGGCTATGTGCTGCTCTTCCTTATAGGGAGTCTTATTTTCTATGGCAAAAGGCACAGAAGGATCCAGCAAAACCCCTTTTTCTAATTCAATATCCGCCTCAGGCTCTATTATTTCCTCAAGCTGGATATAAGGGGCAGGGTCTTCTTCTTCCAAAACACTGCTGAGCGTAATATCGGTAATATCCGCTTCTTCTTGCTCCAAAATTGGCAGCCCATCTGTGTTCTTGGATAACGCCAAGTCAATATAGGTATGGGTGTAGCCTTGCTTTTTAAGCTTTGCCGGTTCGCCCGCGTCCATAATATAACCCTCAACAGAGAAAAGTGGGGGCATTTGGGGGACGCTTGGCTGGGTATCCACTACATACATACCTGGTTTCAGGTCTGCAATTTTGATAATTTTGATGCTGGACATGATAATCTCTTGCTATCCCGTGGATGCAATGGCCTCTGGTGTTTGTTTACTCCACAAAAAAGAAAAATGGAATCAAAAAGTAGTGCTATACAACGCAAAAACGTATACACAGAAGGTTTTCTTTTAATGGAGACCATTATACACAAGATTTTCTGTTTTGTGAAGAGGGCAAGTGAAAGGTAATATTGCCGGAAATACACCGCCTGAAGGGAAAAAATTTGCTTGCCAAGGGATAAAAGTTTCTGTATGTAAAAGAACGCGCTTTGACACTTGTATTTTTTATGGATGTCCCGCACGGCACAGGCAGATTGGGTAATTTTTTGCCTGCCCCGCTTGCCCGGGATTTTGTATTGCTTTCAGGTATTACTTTGTGTGGGGCATTTGTCCCCATAGCCCCAAGGAGAACATAATGGCTGTTAAAATTCGGTTGACCCGTTCCGGCGCCAAGAAACATCCCTTTTACCGCGTGGTTGCCACAAACAGCGACGCCCGCCGTGATGGCAGACCCCTGGATTTTTTGGGCTACTATAACCCCAATACCAACCCTGCCGAAGTAAAGCTGGATATGGAAAAAGTTCAAAAGTGGATGGATTTGGGTGCCAAACCCACAGACACTGTGAACTCCCTTATCAGCAAAAATAAAGGTTAATGCCCGGCTTTTTTCTGTTAAAAAGCCGCCCCTGTCTGCCGGGGGCGGCTTTTGGTGCTTAAGCAAGGAAAACAGTAGCCTTGCCTCCCATTAGTATACACAAAAAGACCGGAGAAACATTGTTTCTCCGGTCTTTGATGGTATGTGGTCTCGGCTACCCGTGTTTCATATCCTCAATAAGGCGTGTCAGTTTTTGCGCCTGATTTGCCATATCGGACACAGCCTGGGCAGCTTCTGCCATAGCGCGGGCGGTTTCTGCAGTTGCGTTATTTACAACAGAGAGCGAGCGGTTAATTTCTTCTGATGTGGCAGACTGTTCTTCTGCTGCTGTGGCAATAAGGCGCACCTGATCTGCGCTTGTTTCCACAAGCAGAACAATTTCTGTAAGAGAAGAACCTGCCTGATTCACCAGGTTGGTGGCTTCCGCTATACTTTCCACCGCGCTGTCCACACTTTTCATGTTCATATTGGCGCTTTGCTGCACACCGTTAATGGCATTGCCCACTTCTACGGTTGCCTGCATGGTTTTTTCCGCCAGCTTACGCACTTCATCCGCCACAACCGCAAAGCCGCGGCCGCTTTCGCCTGCACGGGCCGCTTCAATGGCCGCGTTAAGGGCAAGCAGGTTGGTCTGGTCCGCAATATCGGAAATAACATTAATAATAGCGCCAATGGATTCCGCCTGTTGGCCAAGCTGGATCATGTCTTTTTTCAGTTGTTCCGCGTGGGTGCTTACGCGGTTAATGCAGGTGACCACATTATCCACAATGCGGGAACCGTATTCCGCTTTTTGTTTGGCATCTGCGGAAACAGATGCGGCATCGCCAGCATTGCGGGCTACTTCCATAACTGTGGAATTCATTTCTTCCATGGCTGTGGCTGTTTCTGCCACACGTTCAGATGTAAGGCCGGCCCCTCTGCCAGATTCTTCCACCTGGGCAGAAAGCTGGGTAGAGGCAGAACTTACCACTTCCACAATACCTTCCAGCTGGTGGGCGGCATCCAGCATACCATCGCGTTTGGCGCGTTCGGCTGCGCTTTGGGCTTCCTGGGCGGCTTTCATGGCGGAACGTGCTTCTTCGCCCATTTTTTCTGCCTGGGCGGTTTGCCTGTTTGCTTCCGCTATTTTTTCCTTTAACGCGGCTACCATTGTACGCAGCGAATCTGCCAGTTTCCCTATTTCATCGCGGGAATGGACATCCAGATCCATATCCAGATTCCCCTGGGCCACAGCTTCCGCGTACTTTACACCCTTGCCAAGCGGCAATGTGATGGAGCGTGTAAGGAACAGGGTAGTGGCAATACCCATAAGTATGGTAAAAACAAGTGTATATGTGCTGATTTTGTAGTTGCGGGTAGTTTTTGCCGCACCTTCTACAGAAAGCGCACGCACATGGTCAGAAACACTGTTTGTGCCGGATTCCAGCACTTTTTGTGTTTCGCCGGAGGCGGCTGTACGTGTAGCGCTTATAGAGGCCAGGTCTGCCCATGCCACTTTAAGGGCCTCCATATTTTGCTCATACACCTTCAGGTTATCTATGGCTGTGTTAAACGAGCGTTTGGTTTCCGGCACAATAATAGTTTCCTGCACCTGTGCCAGCAGGGTATTCATTTGTGCCAGTTCGTCTGTTGCAGTTGCCAGAAGTTTTAAATCGTTTTTAAGTTGCGCCTGTTCCACAATACGGCGCATATCATTCAGCATAACAATGCTGTCATCCATGCGGCGCATATTCGTAAGCCAGCGGATAATATTGGCGGTATCGTCCGCACGGGCGGCCTCTTCAATAGACTTCTGGAACATGCCGGAAACAACCGTAAACTGCTCTGCGGTTACCAGACTTGCCTGTTCCATTTCCTGCCGGAGGTTTTTGATAAACTGCAACTTATTGTATGTCAGCTTTGCGTAATTAATGTATTCATCAAAAGGTTTTTCAAATTTTGGCAGCAGCACTGCCAAATTTTTTAGTTCAGGGTATTGCTGCACAGCCTGTTGGAGTTCTTTTTCAATACTTTTTACCTTTTCAAAGTATTCTATCCCTTTTGTGTAAGCATTTTCATCTTCCACAAGAGAAAATGTACGTATATTCAGCATGGCGTTGCGGAATGCTCTGTCCATCTCGGAAAGGTTAACCAGTTCCGGTATGTATTTTTCAGAAATGGAAACACTGTCTTTTGTGGCGGACGATAATCCCTCTATAGCAACAAGCCCCATAAACGCAGTAAGAATGAGAACAAGACCAAACCCGCTGGCAAGTTTTAGTGCCATTTTGAGGTTTTTCATACCCTGACTCCTTGGGGATTTTGTATCCCGATTGACGACAACAACATAACAGGAAGTATTAAACCAGCATGTAGCTGTTTTATGGCATACACCCACCTTGCACGTACAGACAAATGCAGTAAAACAGGGAAGAGCCCTGTGCTGCTGTCTGCGGTTGGGAGTAAAAACCACGCGATTTCGCTGTTTGGTTCACAGAAAGAGAGGGGAGAAAAAGAATGGGGAGCGTGAACAGAACATCTGATAAAACAGGCACGCTACTAATATGGTATCGGCTTGCAGCGGAATATCTTTAGAGAGAATTTCCCGCACGGCAGACGGCCTATACAGCAGCGTTTCTTTATTCCACATGCATGCAAAAAGGTAAGACAGCTTGGAATATTTGTCAAATAGTACCAAATCCTATTAGAAAGGGTTTGTATGATTTTTTGTATAAAAAAATATTCCTTCTTCTCTTTCTCGCGCATGTATGACAAAATAATCGCAATAAAAAAGTCGGTAAAAAGGAAAAGTGCCCCGTGAGCTTTTTCTCGACTTTTTTTCAGGGCTGGGATATAAACAACACGTTGCGGGCGGGTAAAACATACCCGCCTCGCGCACTGGCTTAAACCGCTTTTTGGGCTTTGTGTACATCATAATGGATATATTTGGATGCTAAGTAGTTATGCCATAAAAAATATGGAAGATGCCCGGCCGCTTTTGGCCCGCATGCAGGCACGCGCGCACGGCGCGGGTGCGGACACGGACACCACGGTGGAACAGTATGTGCGTGGTATTTTACAAAATGTACGGGAAAAAGGCGATGAAGCCTTGTATTCCTACACCCGAGAGTTTGACTGTAAAGAACTGAACGGCCCTTTACGCCTTACAGATATGGATTTGCAGCTGGCTGCCGCCTCTGTACCCACAGACGATATGGAAATAATAGCGGATTGCGCCACCCGCATACGCACCTTCCATGAGGCGCAAAAAAAGCAGTCTTGGTTTAACACCCACCCTTCCGGTACTATTGTAGGGCAAATGCTGCTTCCTGTAGACCGGGCCGGCCTTTATATACCCGGTGGCCGCGGGGGCAATACCCCCTTGCTTTCTTCTTTACTTATGGGCGCTATACCCGCGCAGGTGGCAGGTGTGAAGGAAATTGCCCTTCTTTCCCCACCCCGGGAAGACGGCACCCTTTCCCCCCACATACTGGCGGCCGCATATCTTTTGGATATTAACGAAGTGTACCGCGTGGGCGGCCCATGGGGTATTGGCGCGCTTGCCTATGGCACAGCCTCCATCCCGCCTGTGGATGTGATTGCCGGCCCGGGCAATGTGTATGTGGCAGAAGCCAAAAAGCAGGTGCAGGGTCAGGTGGGCATTGATATGATGGCAGGCCCCAGCGAAATTGTTATTCTGGCAGATGACACGGCGGCTCTTGATTATATTGCCGCAGACATGCTTTCCCAGGCGGAACATGACCCCTTGGCCAGCGCCATATGTATCACGGACAGCCAGCGTATAGCTGAACGTTTGCCGGAAATTCTGGCAGAAAAACTGGCCTCTCTGCCCAGAGCGGATATTGCCCACAGCTCCCTTGTTAATTTTGGTGCGGTGGTGCATTGTGCCAGTATGCAGCTTGCTCTGAACCTGGTTAATGCCCTTGCGCCGGAACATCTGGAAGTATGCACACGGGATCCCTGGGGTATTTTGCCCGGTATTCGCCATGCAGGGGCTATTTTTCTTGGCTCGTTTTCTGTGGAATCCCTGGGCGATTACTACGCCGGGCCCAACCATGTGCTACCCACAGCAGGCACAGCCCGTTTTTCCTCCGCCCTTGGCGTAGAAACCTTTACCAAAAAAAGCTCCATTATCGCGGCCAGTGCGCCCTACACACGCGAGGCCATAAGCAGTGTGGCCCGTTTTGCCCGCCTGGAAGGCCTGGAGGCACACGCCAGAGCCATTGAAGCACGCAAGTAACCCATTTTTACAGGAATACCAGACTATGCCCAGTTTCCCGCCTTCTGTCCCCGTTTTGCCCCTTGTTTCCCAAGGCAAGGTGCGTGATATGTATGAAGTGGACACAGACACCCTGCTTATTCTCACCACAGACCGCATGAGCGCTTTTGATGTTGTGTTGCCTACCCCCATACCCAACAAGGGCTGCGTGCTGAACCAGATGACCCTTTTTTGGATGGACCGCTTTAAAAACATTGTGCCGCACCACATTGTCACAGCGGATATTGACGCCTACCCTGTTATTTTGCAACCATACAAACAAACCTTGCTTGGGCGCTCCGTACTGGTAAAACGCGCCAGACCTTTGCCTGTGGAATGTATTGTGCGTGGCTATCTGGCAGGTTCTGCCTGGAAAGAATACAAACAGAGCGGCTCTGTCTGCGGCATTAATTTGCCCGCCGGCCTTAAAGAAAACGCCCTGTTACCAGAGCCTCTTTTTACCCCTTCCACCAAAGCTGTGGGGGATGCCCATGACGAAAATATCAGCAAAGGCCAGGCCGCCGGTCTGCTTGGCCCTGCTCTTGCGGAAAAGGTAGAAAGTATAAGCCTTGCCCTGTACCTTGGTGCCCGCGAATACGCAGCCAAACGTGGCGTAATTATTGCGGATACCAAGTTTGAGTTTGGGATTGTGGATGGTGAGCTTACCCTTATTGATGAAGCCCTTACCCCCGATTCTTCCCGTTTCTGGCCTGCGGATTCGTATGAAGAAGCCTTCCAGGCCGGTACTGCCCAGCCCAGCTTTGATAAACAATACCTGCGCGACTGGCTGGAAACACAAAACTGGAATAAACAAGACCCCGGCCCCGTACTGCCGGCCGATGTTGTGGCTACCACAGCCGCCAAGTATATCGAAGCCTTTGAACGTATCACCGGACACCCGCCCATTCTTGGGTAAAGCCCCAGATCGCGCATTCCCTGCGCCCCAGTCACCACTGGATACGCCTGGGTAAGCTTGGAGGAAAAATATGCTTTTACAAGGAAAAAAGGCCCTCATATTCGGCCTTGCCAATAACCGCAGTATTGCTTACGGCATCACAGAAGCCTTTAAAAACGCAGGCGCACGTCTGGCATTCAGTTATCTGGGTGACGCCATTAAAAAACGTGTGGAACCTATTTGCGAAGAACTGGGCGGAGATTTTGTTTTCCCCTGCGATGTTGCCAGTGATGCCGATATAGCCCAGGCTGCGGATTTTGTGCGTGAACAGTGGGGCACCGTGGATGTGCTTGTCCATTCTGTGGCGTTTGCTAATAAAGATGATTTGCAGGGTATGTACCTGGATACCCCGCGGGAAGGCTTCCGCACAGCCTTGGATATTTCCGCTTACTCCCTTGTGGGTTTGTGCCGTGCTTTTGCCCCCATACTCAGCCCTCACGCTTCTGTTATCACCATGACCTATTATGGTTCTACCAAAGTTATGCCCAACTACAATGTTATGGGTGTGGCCAAAGCCGCTCTGGAAGCCAGTGTGCGCTATCTGGCAAGCGACCTTGCCATGTACCCCGATGAAACAGGCGCGCCAAAATCCATCCGCATTAACGCCATAAGCGCCGGGCCTATCAAAACACTCTCTGCCTCTGGTGTTTCCGACTTCCGCCTTATCCTTAACCATATTGAAGCGCACTCTCCCTTACGCCGTAATGTTACCATTGAAGAAGTGGGCAATACTGCCCTTTATCTTGCTTCTTCTCTTGCTTCCGGCGTGACAGGCGAAGTGCTTTTTGTTGACAGCGGCTACCACACAATAGGCTTGTAACCTGCCTCTTATCCCCCCACCAAGGGAGAAACCATGATCTGGAAAATACTGATTTTTGCTCTGGCTGCGTATGCTTTATACCGCCTTTTTATGTCCGACAAAATGAAAAAGGACGAAAAAAAAGTAACGGAAAAAGAAAACCTTATCGCTACCGGGGAAATGGTTAAAGACCCAATCTGCGGCGCGTATGTGGATAAAGAAAGCGCTGTGTCTGTGCGCAATGGGGACAAAGTTACCTATTTTTGTGGCTATGACTGCCGTAAAAAATATATGGAACAGCTGGAAGCGCAAAAAGAACTGGAAGAAAAAAAATAAGCTGTGCTGGAATAAGTCTGGCAGGCACAGGCGACTCGGATTTTTCGGGTCGCTTGTGCCTGCTTTGTTATGGACACAGAAAATTGACAGGCGTAACAAGATTGGTTACAATTTGTCATGATAAAAAGTTTTGCACACAAGGGCCTTGAAGTTTTCTTTTTTACAGGGAACACAAAAGGCATACAGCCTCAACATGCAACAAAGCTGGCGGCATTACTGGACCGCCTTGACGCGGCTACATGTGTACAAGATATGGATTTTCCCGGCTCTGCGCTTCACCCACTTAAAGGAAGTTTGCACGAACACTGGAGTGTAAAAGTATCCGCTAACTGGCGCGTGACATTTCGTTTTGAAAACAGTGACGCCTATGTTGTCAATTACCAGGACTACCACTGAGAAAACTATGGAACAAACAAAAATACGTCGCCCAACCATACCAGGGGAAATTCTTAAACTGCATTACATGGAACCACTGTCTCTTACGATTAGCGACTTAGCAGAGAAATTGTGCATTTCACGCAAGCATCTTTCATCCATTTTACACGGGCATGCCGCAATAAGCGTAGACATGGCGCTGCGTCTTGCCCGTGCGTTTTCCACATCCCCTGAACTTTGGCTTAATCTGCAAAGAGCGTGCGACTTATGGGACGCCCAGCAAAAGCAGGGTGCATGGAAGGACGTGCAACCTGTCCTCCCCGCGGTTTAGAGTTTTTTGCGTGTATTAACGGAAAAACTCTCCCCCCCCTACGCAAGTAAGGCTTTTGCAAAGTCCGCAGGCACAAAGGGCCGCAGGTCTTCCATTTTTTCCCCAAGGCCAATATAGGTAATAGGTGTTTTAAAGTGCTCCGCAACAGCCAGCGCCACCCCACCCTTGGCTGTGCCATCCATTTTTGTCAGCACAATTTCATTCACCCCGCTGGATTCCGTAAACATCTTGGTTTGTTGCAAAGCGTTTTGCCCTGTTGTGGCATCAATTACCAGTATGGTACGGTGGGGGGCACCTGCCAGTTTTTTTCCCAGAACATTGCGTATTTTATGCAGTTCTTCCATTAAATTTGTTTTTGTATGCAGTCTGCCGGCTGTGTCAATAAATACCATATCATACATACCAGGCTGTTGCGGGCTTTCCTGTTTCCAGACAAGTGGCTTTTCGCCCAGGGCTATTTCCATAGCCTCATACGCCACACTCGCGGGGTCTGCCCCACTGGCTTTGGCATGGAAGTCTATCCCCAGCCGTGTTGCCCACATTTCAAGCTGCTCCACCGCCGCAGCCCGGAAGGTATCCGCACCGGCGATTAACACCCGCTTTCCCTGTGCCTTGGCTCTGTAAGCCAGCTTGGCAATAGTGGTAGTTTTGCCTACCCCGTTTATACCCACCATCAACACAATTTCCGGGCCAGTGACCACACTTACCCGCCGCGGTGTCTGGAATATGCGGGTTATTTCTTCTTCCAGCACGGGGCTTAGCTGTTCCGTTTTGGTTAATCCTTCTACCTGCGCCCGATGCCTGAGTGTGGCCGTCAGGCTGCCCGCTGTTTGCGCGCCCATGTCTGAACGTATAAAAAGCTCTTCCAGTTCGTCCCAAAATTCCGCGTCTAATTCCCCATGTTGCGCAAAAAGAACATGCAGGCCTTTGCCCAGACTTTCTCTGGTTGCCTCCAGCCCACTTTTGAGCTTCAGGAACAAAAGATCCCGCTCGTCTTCCTCATCCTCCAAATCCAAAGCCAGCGCCAGTCTGTACTGCAACTCAGAGCGAAAATCTACCACTTTGTCATAGCCCATCCGGGCCTGCCAGGCGGCAAAATCTTGGAGAAACACTTCCGCCTCTTCCTGCGGGGTTTCCAGCGCAAGCAGTAATACCCTGAGCCTGTGCCACAACAAAGGCCCGGCCTCTTCTAAACCCGCAAGCACAGGCACAAGCCACGCGGAAAGACGCGGCTCTGCCTCCCTGAGCGAGCGGATAAGGGCCTCATCTTCCTTCTGCGCGACCGCAATATCCGCAATATCCCCAACATTTGCTGTTGCAGCATGGAGAAGTTCAGGCTGTTTACCCTCTGAACCGGTGAATATTTTTTTTACTTTTGAAAAAAATCCCATGGAAGCCTCACTTGGGGGGGATAATCCCCCCTAAACCCCCTTATAGCGCGAATGCCGCATTTTTTTGAGGCCCTCTGCACTGTAACGGTGGTTTGGGGGTGTGTGTTAATACTGTCTTTTTTTCACACTGCCGCCTTAAAAAATGCGGCACTTGCGCGTACTATTTCTTCTTCCCATGTTTTTTCGCGTGTCAGAAGGAAATCCCAGAGTTTGTGTATTTCTGCCGGCAGTGCGGAAAGTGGCCCGCTGTTATCCAGGACAAAGTGGCTGGCTTTTGCTTTTTGTTCCTCGCTCCATTGCCATGCGTCTGTTTGGGCTATGCGGTTTTTATCCCAACCGCGCGCTTCCAGGCGTTTTGCGCGTGCTTTTGGGCCTGCGCAGATACAAACAATAACGGGCGGGGGGAAGGCAGGCACTTGGGTGGACTGGGCGCGTTTAGAGCTTTCAAACCAGAGGGGAATTTCCGCAAGAGCAAGGGCGCTGTTGCTGTGTTCTATAAAGAATTGGTCTAATCTGTGAAAAAGCAAGGGGTGGATAAGAAGTTCCACTTCTTGCCGGATATGGGGCTCTGCTTCAAATGCAAGGGAAAGCGCTTTTTTATCAACAGGTTGATTGGGTGGGGTAAAGCGGCCGCCAAATTGGCGGTCTAAAAGATGCCAGCCATCGGCATGGGGCTGGTAAAGCTCTGCCACGCAGGCATCTGCACTGAAAATGGGGAAATTCCAGGCCGAAAGAGCTTGCAAAACCGTGCTTTTGCCGCAGCCTGCCACACCTGTGAGGATAAGGCGCGTGGAAACCCGGGAAAGGGCAAGCATAGCGCTTGTGAAGTCATCCGGTGGTGGGCAGGTAAAGGCCATACGTTTTTTTGTGACCGGGTGGGGGAAATCTATATGGAAGGCGTGCAGGGCCTGACGTTCGAGGGGGGGAAAGTCTGTGCCGGAAGAGGCATGGCCGTCTTCTGCAA
>CAZJOG010000014.1:685-2614 GCA_964547565.1 uncultured Desulfovibrionaceae bacterium | reverse complement strand
AAGGCCAGAAGCAAGGGATGGCGGCAAGGGCGGGAAATCACCTTTATGGGGGGCATACAGGGCGTCTTTCCACAGGGGAAAGCCAACATGGGCCATATGCACACGTATTTGGTGGGTGCGGCCTGTGTAAATGCGGATTTTTAAAAGGGCAAAGCGGCCTGTTGGGCTGGTGTAGAGAGTTTCCCATTCTGTTTGGGCTTCTTTTCCGCCCTGATTTAATGGGACAATAGCCTGCTTTGTTTTAAAGGTAGGATGGCGGCCGATGGGGGCATCGACGTGGCCTGTTGGTGGGGGAAGCCCCATACAGAGGGCAAGGTATGTTTTATGCACATCTCTTTCGGCAAAACTGGCGCAAAGGGCAAGGCGGGAGCTTTCCTGAAGGGCCACAAGTAACAGGCCGGAGGTGTCCTTATCCAGCCTGTGGACAATGCCGGGGCGCATACCTTCCTGCTCGCGCAATTGGGGAAAGGGGGCAAGCAGGCGCTGGAGCAGGGTATCGTGGGGGCAGCTGGGGGCGGGGTGGACGGTAATGCCTGCTGGTTTATTGAGCACAAGGAGAGCGTCGTCATAATAAAGAAGGGTAATTTCGCCTTCCGCGGCTTCCAGAGGGGAATTTTGTTCTGTTTTTTCCCATGTAAGCACAGCCATGGGGTCTGGCCGGGCGTCCGGCGCGTAAAGGCAGATACCGTCTGCCTTTACCATGCCTGCTTCAATAAGGGCTTTGGCTTTGGCGCGGCTAATGCCTGCTTCGCGGCTGAGTCGGGCGTCCAGTCGTTCAAATTTCATTTTTGCAGTATGCCAAAATCCCCCTGAGAAGACAAGCGAGGCACGCAAGTGCCATGTATACAAAAAAGCCTTCCATTTATGGAAGGCCGTCATTTTCAAAAGATACGCTGGCATCGGCGTGACGGCGAAAATAAATTTCGCCTACTCCTCGCCGCGGCGGTCGCTCTCGCTACCGCCAGAGCATTTCGCGTTTATTAACGGAAATGCTCTCATAAAAAGTTTTTTTTGGAAAAGGGAGGGGTTTGGTGAGGGAAAAACCTTTTTTGTTCACAAAAAAGGTTTTCCCCTCACCAACAATCTTCTCTCCTCCCCTCTTTCTTAAGCCAAAGCTTGGAGGAGTAATAAGGCGACTATGTTGATAATTTTGATCATGGGGTTAACGGCGGGGCCGGCTGTATCCTTGTAGGGGTCACCCACTGTATCGCCGGTAACGGCGGCCTTGTGGGCTTCGGAGCCTTTACCGCCGTGGTTGCCGTCTTCTATGTATTTTTTGGCATTATCCCATGCGCCACCGCCGGAGGTCATGGAGATAGCCACAAATATACCTGTCACGATTGTACCCATCAGCATGGCGCCCATGCAGGTGAAGGCCGCGGCCTGGCCACCCACAACGGAGATCACAAAATAAAGGACAACCGGGGCAAGCACGGGCAGGAGGGAAGGCAGGATCATTTCGCGTATGGCGGCTTTGGTAAGCATATCCACAGCTGCGGAGTAATCCGGTTTGGCAGTGCCTTCCATGATGCCAGGAATTTCTTTAAACTGGCGGCGCACTTCCACCACAACGGCGCTACCGGCGCGGCCAACGGACATCATGCCCATAGAGCCAAAGAGGTAGGGCAACAGACCACCAACCAGAAGGCCCACGAGCACGTAAGGGTCTTGGAGGGAGAAGGAAATATCCATGGTGGGGAAGAACTTGACAAGTTCTTCTGTGTAGGCGGCAAAAAGCACAAGGGCGGCCAGAGCGGCGGAGCCAATGGCATAGCCTTTGGTGACGGCCTTGGTGGTGTTACCCACGGCGTCAAGGGCGTCGGTTACTTCGCGCACGTCTTCGGGCAGGCCGGCCATTTCGGCGATACCGCCAGCGTTGTCGGTCACGGGGCCGTACGAATCGACGGCGATCGTGACCGGGCCCATGCC
>CAZJOG010000014.1:0-675 GCA_964547565.1 uncultured Desulfovibrionaceae bacterium | reverse complement strand
CGGTCACGGGGCCGTAGGCGTCAAGGGCAACAACCATACCAGCAAGAGCCAGCATGGTGGTGGCGGCAAGGGCAATGCCAAAAATACCGGCATTGGTGTAGGCAATAAGGATACCGGCGCAAATAATAATAACAGGCACTGCGGTGGCTTCCATAGAAACGGCAAGGCCCTGGATCACGTTTGTGCCGTGGCCTGTTGTGGAGGATTTGGCAATGCTGCGCACGGGGCGGTAAGCGGTAGATGTGTAGTATTCGGTAATCCAGACAAGCAGGCCGGTAACAGCAAGGCCAGTGAAGCAGCAGATAAGCAGGTTGCCGCCGGTAAAGGACTGGCCGTTAATCTGCATATCGTCCACGCCCCAGAAGTACCCAAGGGTCACAAGGGTGATAAGGGCGGCGGAGACAAGGGCTGTCATACCCAGGCCTTTATAAAGGGCTTTCATAATCTTTTTGTCCGGGCCAAGCTTCACAAAGAATGTGCCGACAATAGAACCCAGGATACACACGCCGCCGATAAGCAGGGGGTACATCATCATGGTGCTTTGCAGGGCGCCTGTGAAGTAAATGGAGGCCAGAAGCATGGTGGCCACAAGGGTCACGGCGTAGGTTTCAAAGAGGTCTGCGGCCATACCGGCGCAGTCGCCCACGTTGTCGCCCACGTTGTCGGCGATAACGG
>CAZJOG010000013.1:0-21808 GCA_964547565.1 uncultured Desulfovibrionaceae bacterium | reverse complement strand
GTGGGGGCTTTTGGGGTTTTTAAAAAAAATTTTTTTTTATTTTTTTGGGGGGGTGCAAAAAACCCTTTTTTAAAATTTTTGTTTTTACCCCCGCCCCCAGCCCCCCACCCTTTTCCCCAAAAAACTTTTTAATGGGCTTTATATTACCGCGCCTGAAGGTCAAAGACTATGCCAGCAATAAAACCACGAGTGGAACTTCTTACCCATACCCCAAACCCGGAAGCCCTCATATACGCCGCTTTTCGCCAGTGCTACCATGCAGGGGATGCCGCAGACTTATGGAAAAAACTGGAACAGGGTGAAATCAGCAAAGAAAAACAAACCGCTTTTATTGAGGACACGCTGGCTTCAGGCCACACCAGCCCCATTGAGCATGTTACCTTTACATTTGCCCTTTCCGGCATTTCCCGCGCCCTCACCCACCAGCTTGTGCGCCACAGAATCGCCTCGTATTCCCAACAAAGCCAAAGGTATGTGGACGCAAAAAATTTTGCCTATGTCCTGCCACCGTCTATTGAAAAAAACGCAGAAGCCAAAAAACTTTTTGAAAACTGCATGGATACCATTGCCCAAACCTACGCGGAATTACAAACCCTGCTGGAAACAGGCGGCCCTAAAGGCAGTGGCAGGGAAGACGCGCGTTTTGTTTTGCCACAGGCAACAGCCAGCGCCATTGTGGTGACTATGAACTGCCGCAGTTTGCTTAACTTTTTTGCCCAGCGTTGCTGCACACGCGCCCAATGGGAAATACGGGATGTGGCCAATCAAATGCTTGTTTTATGCAAAAAAAACCTGCCCGCCATTTTTGCTTATGCCGGCGCTGCCTGCGAACGTACAGGCTTTTGCCCGGAAAGTGAAAAATTCACTTGCGGGCTGTACCCAAGACGCTGACAGGCCCATAACAAACCCCTACAGGGTTTGCGCCGCCCACCTTCATGTTTTGCCTGCTGAGCGGGAAAAATTCCATAAAAAACTGGGCAAGAAAGGTGAAAAAACACACCTGTCTTGCCCAGAAATACCCCGCCCCACGGGAAAACCCTCCGGCATTGAGCGCCAACTACAATGCCGGAGGGCTGGGGGGAGGGGAGCATGGTGGCGGAAGAGCCAAAGGTTAAGCGCTCCCGCGCAAATATAAAATTCTGGTCGGTATGGCAGGAAAGGAGAAAAAAAACCTGCCACACCAGGGGAAAACATAAAAATCAGGCTGCTGTTTGCCGCATAAAAGCAAGCAATTCCTGGGCATCCGTATTTTCAGGGTTAGTGGCCAAAACTGTTTCCAGCTCCGCACAGGCTTCTGCCTCACGGTTTAAGGCATACAGACAGCCAGCAAAACTGATGCGGGTATTTTCATCCTGGGTCTGGGCAAGGCTGGCTTCTATAGAAGGTAAAGCTTCTTCCAGACGGTTGGTTTCAAAACTTTCACGCACAAGGCAGTGTAAGGCTATGGAATTACACGGGTTCAGGCTGAGTGCGCGGCAAAATGCGTCAAAGGCTTGGTCGTGATTCCCCATGTCCAGATGCGCAAGGCCAAGACCAGCTATAGCTTTATCACTTTCTTCCAATTCCAGCGCTTTCTGGTAATGGTTCAGTGCATCGGCACTTTTGCCCTTTTGCATGGCAATGGTAGCCAGCCCAAGGTGTGGAGCTGCAAAAAGGGTATTAGAGGCGGCGGCTTTTTCATAATAATTGGCGGCCTTATCCAGTTCCCCCATAAAGAGGTAACATTCGCCCAATTCCTTGTTTATTTCGTAATCTAAATGGCTGCTCATGGTGTCCCCTCCATGAAAAGAAATTGTGTAAAAATTGGCATTACGCCGTTCGCAAAACTAGTAGCATTTAATGTGCCAAACTTGTTTTATTCTTTTATTTCAGCATATTAAAATATTGCTTTTTATAAAGCGGAAAAAATTGCCCGTTTTTTGACACGGAGAAAAAGGAAAAAGAGAGAGAAAAAACAATACGGTATTTCGTGCTTTTATGCGATTTACCGTGCTTTATATACTGTATGCCGTATATTTACCGTGTGAAATCTATTTTTATTCTATAAAACAAGTGTGTTAGCACTTGGCATAGCCTTTGCTATTCAGGGAACATGGCACAAAGAAAATATATTCTTTTGTAACATACGCAAAGGAGTTTCTCATGCAACTACCTAAGAAAGTGGCTGTGATTGGTCTTGATTGTGCGCTGCCCGCGCTTATTGAGAAACACATCGCAGAAGGGCACTTGCCCAATTTTAAAAAACTTTTTGATAACGGCACAATAGCGGATTATGCGCTGGTCCCCTATCCTACTATTACCCCGCCAAACTGGGCAACTATTGCGACAGGCGCGTGGCCTGGTACCCACCAGGTGGTGGACTTTCACCTGCCCATACCCGGCAAAGACCACACCACGGAAAACACCCAAGCCGCGTTTGGCTCTTACCACATCCAGGCGGAAACTATATGGGAAGCCGCGGACAAGGTGGGCAAAAAATGTATTGTGTATAACTTCCCGGGTGGCTGGCCCAGCAAAATGAAAAACGGCATTGTTGTGGGTGGCAGTGGGCTTTCCATTGGTACCACATACGATGGCCACGTGGGTCTGGACAAAGACATTAACCTTTCTGCAGACATGGTGATTGCTACAGGCAGCCTGCCCAAGGGCATACACGGGACATTTGAAAAAGCCGCCGGCTGGTCCAATGTGGACAATATGGGCGATGACCCGCTGGAAATGGTGGCTCAGCTTAATTTCCCGTCTGCCACCAATCCCATTGCGCCGACCACATGGTATGTGCTGGTGCGTGACATAGCTGGCAAAGGCTATGACACTGTCACACTTTCCCCCTCCAAAAACTTTAAGGACGCCTTTTGCACCCTGAAACCGCGGGAATGGAGCAAAAAAATTATCGCTCCTTTTGCCATGGCAGACGGCAGCACAAAACACGGCATGTTCCGTGTTAAACTTGTGGAACTTTCCGACGACGCAGACGATTTCCGCCTGTATATCAACGCCATACTCAATACCACCGGCTGGGCAAATCCGCCGGAAGTGGCAAAAACACTTATTGAAGGCACAACAGACGGTATACCCGGCAACTCCGCAGGCTTTGAAGCCATGGCCTATGGCTGGATAGACGGCGAAACCTGGGTAGAAATTAATGCCATGCACTCCAAGTGGAACGCCGACTGCGCGGTAAACTTGCTCAAACATTACGCATGGGATCTCTTTTTTATGCACGCCCACCCACCGGATTGGGCCTACCACGGCATTATGGCAAATCTTGATCCTCTCACCTGTGTCAGCGAAGCCAAGTATAAGGAAGCCTGGGAATGGCATCTTGGCATTATGCAGGGTGTAGACGATATGGTTGGCGACATTTTGTCCGTGCTGGATAAAGAAACTCTGGTTGTTCTTGTATCTGACCACGGCGGCGTGACAGACGGCCCCATGTTCAGCCCTGTCCGCGCGCTGATTAACGCGGGTCTGGCACAACCTGCCCAAAGCGGGTTCAAAATGACCGGCATGGGTTCCGATGATTTTGGGGCCTCCCTAAACTTAAGTGGCGATGCCGTGCTTATGCCAGACCCCGCCACATCCAAAGCCTTACCCCAGACTTCCTGCCATATTTTTGTGAATTTGAAAGGCCGCGATCCCAGTGGTATTGTGGAACCAAAAGATTACGAAAAAGTGCAGCAGGAAATCATTGACGCGCTTTACAGCTTCCGTATGGATGGAGAGCGCCCTGTGGCTTTTGCGTTTACAAAAAGCCAGGCCCGTGCCATTGGCCTGCACGGTGAACGCTGCGGCGACGTTGTGTACGCTGTTAACCCCAAATATTGCTCACAACACGGCAATATCTGGATGACAGAGAAATTTGGCATTGGCTCCCTCCATGCCCTTTTCTCCTTCACCGGCCCAGGCATCAAAAAGGGATTCCGCCTGCAGCGTACCTGCTGGATAACCGACCTTGTGCCTACCCTGTGTTATTTGCTGAACCTGCCAATACCTGAACAATGCGAAGGCAGTGTTATCTACCAGTTGTTTGAAGATATTAACTTCAAGTTCAACACAAACCATTAACCTTAAGCTTCCGCCTGCTGTTTTTGCCCGCACAAAGCAAATCGGCATACGGAAGCAAAATGCCTGCGCCTGTACTACGCAAGCATTGCACAACACACACAAAAAAATCCCCGCAGGACGCACAGCCTGCGGGGATTTTTGTTTTTTCAACAATGGTATATTCGCGTCTACGGTATATTCGGTATATTCGCGTCTACCTTATTCCACAAGAGCCACAGCGCCGTTAACCGGCTTCACCTCATTTTCCTTCATCAGGGTGATAATGGAATTGGGGTGCACAGTGGCAAGGCGCATAAGCACCATGTGGGCATCGTCAAATGTTGCAAATGGGCCAAGCACGGGGGATTTTTCCGCGTGCATAAGAAGGCGTGCGTCTGTTACACCTGCACGGAAAAGGCGGGAAAGTTCCTTACGCACATTATCTCGGGAAAGAGTTCTCGCTGTAGGGCTTTCCTGCGGGTCCAAACGGATAAAAAAGGCGCTGTCCGGGTCAAGGGGTCTGCCTGCTGTATCCCCCACAATGGTGGCAATAACAGGCGCTGTGCCGGAATTACGCATACCAAGCTTACCTGCCGCAGCAAACGAAACATCCAGTATACGTTTTTTGCTGAATGGCCCGCGGTCATTCACTCTGAGGGCCGCCTCACGGCCATTGGCTGTGTTGGTTACAAGCAAGATGGTGCCAAAAGGAAGTTTTTTGTGGGCAACCGTCATGGAGAACATATCAAAAGGTTCCCCACTGGCCGTAAGCCTGCCATGGAATTTGTTGCCAAACCAGGAAGCTGTGCCCTGGAATTCTTCGGCAGCGTAGACAGGTGTAGTAAAAAGAGCAAAAATAAAGAAAAGAGAAAAAGCAAAAGCTGAACGCATGGTTCCTCCCTGGTGTCTGGTCGCTCACAGCCTTTGCAGGTTGCGGGCATACCATTTGCAGGCCATTTACCCCAGATACTTATTTAAATACATAAAAAAGTAAAAAGCCTTTTACGTTTACCCTTGCATATGGAGAACATTTTGCTTCTTTATCTGGAAGCATTCTGCACTTGCAAAAAGAATACAAAAAAAGGCCTGGGAAAATAGCTCTGTCACGTTAGAAGTTAGCGGCGCGTAATGGCCTTGGCCCCAATGTCCTTACGGGCATACGCATGGGGCATGTGGATACACGCAAGCGCCCGGTAAGCGGACTCCTGCGCGCGTGCAATAGAAGAATCAAGGGCAGTGACACAAAGCACCCGCCCACCACTTGCAACAAGACGGGAGTTTTCCTTTGTTGTCCCGCTGTGAAAAACTTTCAGACTCCCTCCCGGGGCTGCCAGTTTTGTTTGCTCCGCCTGTTCAATACCCGTTATCTCCATCCCTTTCGGGTAAGAAGCAGGGTAACCTTCCGCCGCAAGCACAACACCCAGAGCGGCTTCCGGGCGTATACGCATAAGGTTGGGAGAAAGGGTGCCGTGTACGCAGGCCAGCATAAGCTCCACAAGATCACTCTCAAGGCGCATCATAAGAGGCTGGCATTCCGGGTCACCAAAGCGCACATTGTATTCCAGCACTTTGGGGCCTGTGGCTGTGATCATAAGACCTGCGTATAAAATACCTTTATAGGGAGTACCCCGTTTTGCCATTTCGTGTATGATGGGCAAAACAGTAAGGGCGGCCATGGCTTCCAGCTCGGAATCCGGCAACACAGGGGCGGGGCTGTAAGCTCCCATACCACCCGTATTGGGGCCTTTATCCCCGTCAAAAATTTGTTTGTGGTCCTGGGCAGAAGGCAAAGGCAACACACGCTCGCCATCGCTAAAACAAAGCAGGGAAACTTCTTCCCCTTCCAAAAATTCTTCAATAAGAAGTGGCACTTCATGGGAAAGTAACGGCGTCAGCTCTTCCAAACCAACCAAAGCTTCTTCCAGGGTGTGGGCTACCACAACCCCTTTCCCCGCGGCCAGACCATCCGCCTTTAACACAAGCGGCGCGCCCTGTTCTGTTATATAGGCGCGCGCTGCGACCGTATCGTAAAAAATACGGGATTTGGCTGTGGGTACTTGGGCGGCCTGCATAACTTCTTTGGCAAAGCTTTTGCTCCCCTCAAGACGGGCACACGCAGCCTTTGGGCCAAAACAGAGAAGGGGCGCACCGTTTTTTGTACGCGCCTCCGCACAGGCATCTGCAATACCAAGGCAAAGTGGCAATTCCGGCCCTGGCACAAGAAGATCAATGGCATTCTCTACCGCGTACTGAATAATTTCCGCTACAGACGCAGAGTCCGTCACTGTAAGGGGTACCCGGGCACTTTCCGGACAACCCGCATTTCCCGGGGCAATCCAGACTGTGTGGGCAGGGTTTTGACGCATTTTCCAAAAAAGCGCATGTTCCCTGCCACCGGAACCAAGAAGAAGTATTCGCATAACCCGCCTTGATTACAAGATAAACTTCGTCATACAAGCAATTTTGTGTGTATTAACACCCACGCTCTGACGCATAACTTTGTTTAAAATAGCACAAAGCAAACAGGCAGGCAAGCAGGGGATTTTATCTTTATTTTCAGCTTGTTATAAGATTATAATGCCAAAAAACTTAAAAAGCCCTTTTAATTCTTGCCCTTCAATATAAAAACCCATAAATTCATTATGCCTCCCTGAATCAGCGCGAAATCCTGCCCCGCACGGAGGCATACTTGAAAACAAGTATTGTCAAAATCGCTATTACGGTAATCCTTGGCCTTATAGCGTTATTGCTTTCCAGCACTAACGCCTGGTAAAGGTTTGGCCCCGGTAGTGATTCAGGACACCACCGGGGCCAGTTTCGTTAAAACCAACGGTTTTAGGGAGGCTGAGGGCTTTCGCGCACAACCCGGGCTCAGGGGTAGTTACCCTGGGCCCTTAATTTGTGTTTACATAATACTGTCGCCATTTTTTTCTGTCAAGTATAAGGCAAAAGAGAAATCCGCCAAGAGAAATCTAGCAGACACCTGACTAAAAATCTTCCAACAGTTTGGTATAATTTGTCTTTATTTGCTTTTGGCTGTCCCGTGTTTTGGCAAACCAAACACTATAGCTATAGCCATAGCAAGCCCTAAAAGCATACAATACCAGTTATCCAGCGCAATTTCCAGGGGGGAAAGTCTGGATATGGAGCCTGCCAGCAAAAGCTGGGCCGCGTAGGGTAAAAGCCCCTGCATCACGCAGGATACAATATCCAGAATACTGGCGCTACGCCTGGGGTCAATGCCATTTTTTTCCGCAATATCTTTTGCCATGCCGCCTGTAAGAATAATAGCCACGGTATTGTTGGCCGTACAAATATCCGCAAGGCCGGCAAGCAGGGCTATACACAGTTCACCCGCTTTACGGGAAACACCGCCGGCTATACGCCTTGCCAGATTATCCACTTTCTCAAGCAGCCAGTTAATACCGCCATGGAAGCGGATAAGTTCTCCAAGTCCCCCAATACACATGGACAAGACCATAATCTCATTCATGTTGGTAAAGCCCTTGTAGATATCCTGACACCACTGCAGCGCGCTGTAATCATAAAAGAAAATGCCAACAGCTCCACTCACCAGTATACCGGAAAGCAGGACAACAAAAACGTTAACGCCGGCCACAGCCAAAATAAGCACCAAAAGGTAAGGCAATACCTTTAAAAACTGGTAATCGCCGTATTCCACAACCGCGGGTTCACCTTTAAACCATAAAAGCACCAACACAAGCAAGGCTGTAGGCAAAGCGATAAAAAAGTTCATAACAAACTTATCGCGCATTTCACAACCCTGCGTGCGGGTTGCGGCAATAGTTGTGTCAGAAATAAAGGATAAGTTATCCCCAAACATGGCGCCCCCAACCACAACACCAATAAGCAAAGAAACGCTGATACCCGTCTGATCCGCCACTCCCAGAGCGATAGGCGCAATGGCCGCTATAGTGCCCATACTGGTGCCCATAGCTGTAGACACAAACGCCCCTATGCAAAACATACCCGGCAGAATAAATTGCGGGGGTATAAGCGAAAGGCCCATATTCACCGTAGCGGCAACCCCGCCAATAGAGGTTGCCACAGAGGCAAACCCACCTGCCAGCAGGTAAATCATACACATGGTGATAATATTGATATTCCCGATACCTGTCAGAAAAATATCAATCTTGCTCTGCAGTTTTTCCTTACCCTGCCACATAGCCAGCACAATAGCGGGTATAATAGCCACAGCGGCAGAAAGCTGGTAAAAGGCCATTTCCATACCGGCGTAGGAAAGCCATATCCCTGTGCCATTAAAAAGGATAAGAAAAACAAGCAGGGGCAACAACGCAGAAGGGGAGCTTTTGGGGGGTTGCATACAAACCTCTCTGGTATTTTAGGTGCAAAACGTACGCACGGAAAAAATATCGGGCAAACACGGGCGTTGTTTTAACACAGTTTTTTTGTAAAGGAAAGGGAAAATGCTCTAACTTGACAAGAAAGGCGCTATAGAACAAAATACACAAATTTCTATGCCCAACTTACGTCCGAACCTTGTGAGAGCAACATGGCCGAATACAAAAAAACCTTGAACTTGCCAGACACCAAATTCCCCATGAAGGCAAATCTTACCCAAAAAGAGCCGGAAATGCTCAAATTTTGGGATTCCATAAACGCCTGCGCCCTTATGCAGGAAACGTCCGGCCACAAAGGCCGCTTTATCCTGCACGATGGCCCTCCATACGCCAACGGGAATATTCACCTTGGCACAGCGCTCAATAAGGTTTTGAAGGATATTGTTGTTAAATCCCACAATTTTCTTGGTTATGCCGCCAGTTATGTGCCTGGCTGGGACTGCCACGGACTACCCATTGAACACAAGGTAGAGCTGGACCTGGGGGAAAAGAAAAACGAACTCCCGCCCTCTGTTGTACGCAAAAAATGCCGCGCGTATGCCCAAAAGTATATGGAAATACAGCGCAAAGAATTCCAGCGTCTGGGTGTATTTGGTGTTTGGGACAAACCCTACCTGACCATGGCACCAGACTACGAAGCCACAACAGCCAGAGAGCTGGCCAATTTTGTGGAAAAAGGCAATGTGGTACGCAGCAAAAAGCCCATTTACTGGTGTTCTTCCTGCCAGACAGCCCTTGCAGAAGCGGAAGTGGAATACGCAGACCATACGTCAGATTCCATTTATGTGGCTTTTCCTCTGGATGACCCCAGATTAAAAGAAATTTTGCCGGAAACAGCCCCACTAGCGCCTGCCCCCACCTTTGCAATTATCTGGACAACCACCCCCTGGACTTTGCCGGATAACATGGCCATATGCCTGCACCCGGAGTTTGAGTATATCTTGGTGGAAGTGGAAAAAACAACGGAAAAATCTCTGGCCCAAACAGGCGCCCGTTACCTTATTGCCGCAGAATTATACGAAAAAAACGCCAAAATTTTTGGGTGGGAACAAAGCCGTATTCTGGCCCATGCTCTGGGCGCGCATCTGGAGGGTCTTGTTGCCCACCACCCCTTTTACGAGCGCCCTTCCCCGCTCACCCTTGGGGAGCACGTCACGCTGGATGCCGGCACCGGCCTTGTTCACACAGCCCCGGGCCATGGCCGCGAAGACTATGAAGTTGGCCTGCAATATAATTTGGACATATACTCCCCTCTGGACGATGAAGGCCGCTTTTTAGAAAGTGTAGCCTTTTTCGCAGGCTTACAGGTATTTGACGCCAACCCCAAAGTTATTGAAAAACTCAAAGAAGTTGGCCTGTTACTTGCCGCCCACACTATCAGTCACTCCTACCCGCATTGCTGGCGCTGCAAAAAACCCGTTATATTCCGCGCAACCACACAATGGTTTATCCGCATGGATATTAATAACCTGCGCGCCAACACGTTAAGCGCCATACGCGAAAAAGTGGAATGGATACCTGCCTGGGGCGAAGAGCGCATTTATTCCATGATAGAAACCCGTCCAGACTGGTGTATTTCCCGCCAGCGTATGTGGGGTGTACCCATTTTGGCGCTTTTATGCGAAAGCTGTGGCGAAGCATGGAACGACCCAACCTGGATGCGCGATATAGCAGGCCGTTTTGCCACCCACCCGCGTGGCTGTGATTACTGGTATGAAACAGATTTAGCGGAAATTGTCCCCTCTGGCCTTACCTGCCCCCACTGCGGCGCGCAAAAGTGGAAAAAAGAAAACGATATTCTGGATGTGTGGTTTGACTCTGGTTCCAGTTTTGCCGCTGTTGCAGAACAACGCGAAGAAATGGGCTTTCCTGTAGACCTTTATCTGGAAGGTTCTGACCAGCACCGCGGCTGGTTCCACTCCTCCCTGCTTATCAGCATGGGCACCCGTGGTATACCACCCTACAAGGCTGTGCTCACCCACGGGTATGTTGTGGATAAAGATGGCAACAAACAATCCAAATCCCTGGGGAATGTTGTCGCGCCGGAAGAAGTTATCGCCAAATACGGCGCGGAACTTCTGCGTCTTTGGGTAAGCAGTGTGGATTACAAGGAAGATATCCGCTATTCTGCGGAAATTATGGACAGACTGGTAGATGCCTACCGCCGTATACGCAACACCTGCCGTTACATACTGGGCAATATACACGATCTGGACCGCGCCCACCTTGTGCCTTTTGCCGATATGCAGCCTCTTGACCGTTACGCCCTTGCCAATGCCGCGGCCGCTCTTGCCCGTGTGGAAGATGCGTACATGGCCTATGAATTCCATAAAGTTTACCATACCCTGCACGGCCTTTGCGCCACAGACCTTTCCGCCTTTTATCTGGATATTTTGAAAGACCGCCTGTATTCTTCTCTGCCAGAAAGTAAAGAACGCCGCTCGGCCCAAAGCGCCCTGTACGGCATTTTATTGCTCCTGCTCAAAGGTATGGCCCCCGTGCTTTGTTTTACGGCAGAAGAAGTGTTCCAGACCCTGCCGGAAAACCTGCGCCCTGTTTGTGCCAAAGGCGGCGCGCCTGTGATGAGTGTGTTTGGCCTGGCTGGCGCAAAACTGGATTATCCCACCACCCTGCCGGAAAAAGAAGCCACCGCGTGGGAAAAAATTCTGGCTGTGCGTGCGGAAATAACAAAAGCTGTAGAGCCGTTGCGTAAAGACGGCCTTATCGGCCACTCGCTGGATACCCGCGTTACCCTTTACGCTGGGGATAACCTGAAAGAAATGCTGGCAAAAATGGATATGCGGGCCATATGTATTGTTTCCCAGTTTAGTATCCAACCCATTGCTAAAGCCCCGGTAGATGCCTTTTATCCGGCCCTTGAAGAAAACGAAGAAGAGTTTGCCCTGTATGTGGAAAAAGCCCACGGCGAAAAGTGCGAACGCTGCTGGATATACGACGAAAACTTGGGCGCAAACCCGCATTTTCCCACTGTCTGCCCCCGCTGTGCCACTGTGCTTACTGATCTGGAAAAATCAGGCCGTCTGCCACAGGAGACCGTTTCTTGAAAAAACGTTATGGTTTTATCCTTCTTATAGGACTTGTTTGTGTTATCCTGGACCAGGCCACAAAGTTCTGGATAGTCTCCACCCTGCCCCTGCACGCCCGCGTGGAAGTGTTACCCGGATTTTTTAATCTGGTCCATGTGCTTAACCGCGGCGCGGCTTTTGGTTTTTTAAACAGCCCGGATATTGACTGGCAGTTTTGGCTTTTTATGGCTGCCACTCTTCTTTCCTACTTTATTGTTTTTTTTCTTGCCCGTTCTTCCCCCCACGACCCTGTGCTTTTTACAGGCTTTGGGCTTATCCTTGGGGGCGCAACAGGCAATGCTATTGACCGTATAACCACCCGCGCTGTTGTGGATTTTTTGGATTTCCATATCGGCGTGTGGCACTGGCCTGCCTTTAATATTGCAGATATTGCCATTTGCTGCGGCGCTGTTTTAACCATCTTTGCCATTTGGCAAAGTGGAAAAAAAGCGCTACACTTACAAACAAAGCCAAAGACGGATTCCCATAATTCTGCCGGAGGTTCCCGTGGCCCTCTTTAGTCTCCCCCTCTGGCAAATTCTTTTGCTCTTTTTACCTGTTTTGCCCATTTTTTACTGCATTTACCACGCAGCCTCCCATGAATTCCCGCAGCCTGCGGAAAAATTCCTTTGGGTTTTTGCCTGCGCCCTTTTGCCCATTCTGGGTGCTGTTCTTTACCTGCTTTTTGGCCTAAGACGCGCCCAAAAAATCTCTGCCTGATACCCTGCCCAGCAAAAATTTATCCAAACATTCCACTACCCCATGAGGTTACCATGAAAAAAACTCTTATCCCCCTCTTCCTCGGCAGTATGGTTCTTACCGGCTGTGCCGCCGCAGGCTCTGATTACAATACCCTCCAAAATCAGGTGCAGCAACAGCAACAAACTATTGCCCAGCTTAACCAGCAGCTTTCGGGCGTGCAGCCTGCGCAGGCCGATACATGGTCGCAGGTGCAAACTATGCGTCAGGAACTTGCGGCTTTAAAGGGAGAAGTAGACTCCCTCACCCGTTCCTTTAATCAGGTGGGCGGCGCTTACGGCATGGCCGATACCCTTGCCCGCCACAGCCGCGCCATGCGCCTTATGGAAGCCCAGCTTGCTATGAATTTGCAACTGGATGAACCTGCCCTTGCGCCCCCTTCCGGTCAGCCGGCCTATGACCCCAATAATTCTC
The DNA here is from genome assembly GCA_964547565.1 of uncultured Desulfovibrionaceae bacterium. Lineage (GTDB taxonomy): Bacteria > Desulfobacterota > Desulfovibrionia > Desulfovibrionales > Desulfovibrionaceae > CAZPTC01. Next base: position 9,120 of record CAZJOG010000013.1, on the reverse strand, counting down.
TTGCCGGTTACGCCAGCCCCTCCATGCCTGCCACCCCGCCCGCGGCTCCCCAGGCACCCCAATCACCCCAGTCACCACAAACACTGGCCCCGCAGGCTCCCCAAAGCTTTTTGCCCACAACCCCCACCCAGCCGGTTGTTCCTCATACGCCCATAGCAGGCGCGGCGGCAGATACAGCCCAGGCCTTGTACGACACGGGCATTAAATCCTTTAATGACCGCAATTACGATCAGGCCCTTAATTCCTTTACAGATTTTACCAACACCTTTCCCAACCACAGCCTTATTTCCAACGCATGGTTCTGGCAGGGCGAAACCCAATACCAGCGCAAAGACTACGCAGCCGCAGCCCTTGCCTATGAAAAAGTTATCAGCACTTTCCCCAACAGCAATAAAGCCCCCGCGGCGTATCTGAAACAGGGAATGAGCTTTTTGCAACTTAATAAAAAAGACGCCGCCAAAGAACGTCTTACCCAGCTTACCAAAAAATTCCCCAAAGCGCCTGAGGCCACCCGCGCCCAGCAGGTGTTGAAAGAAAGCTTTTAATTCCTTTTAAGACAAGGCAGTACCATGGCCGTCAATATCCATTTATCCTTCCCGTCAGGGCTCAGCACAGAACCTATTGTCTGCAATTTAACACGTCTTTTTGATTTGGACTTCAACATCACCAAAGCGCAAATATCCAGCAAACGGGAAGGCTTTCTTATTCTTGAGCTTCTCGGCTCTGCGGTTAACTGCGAAAAAGGCATAACCTACCTTAAAGAACGCGGTGTGCAGGTTATGCCTGTTGCCCAACGTATTTTCCATAATGAAACCCAATGCATGCAATGTGGGGAATGCACGGCCATGTGCGCCACCAAAGCCCTGTATATGGGGCCGGACCGCAAGCTTATGTTTGATAAGGAAAAATGCACGGTGTGCGAAATTTGCACCAAAATATGCCCTGTACACGCGCTTATGGCAGACATAGAAACAGAGGAATAACCATGGCTAAAACCAAGGAAGACCCGCAACTGCGCCAGATTATGCAGGAGGTAACCACCCAGCTTACCCAAAACCTGCAAACTGTTCTGGCCGGAGTTTTGGAAAAACAACTTACGGAAGCCCTTACACAATCCCTTCTGGAAAGCGAGTTTTACCGCCGGATAACCAAGGATATGCGTAGTGGCCTCAGAAAAATCTATAAAGAAATGAACCAGGCGCAAAACGCGCAAACAGAAAGCCCAGGGCTGGAAAGCAAAAAAGTTTCCGACAAAATTTTCCGCGACGCTTCCGAACAGCTTTCCGCTGTTATGGAACAAACGGAAAACGCCACTAATACCATTATGTCCCTTATGGAAAAACATCTGGAAGCCAATGAACAGGCCCTTGCCAGACTGGATTCCATGGAAAAAGACGGCGCCAGCCCGGAAGATATTGCCGCCCTGCGCGCGTATGGGGAAGATCTCAACAACGACTTTATCACAGTGATGACATCCCTCAGCTTCCAGGATCTCACAGGCCAGCGTATAAAACGTGTGGTTAGTGCCATGCGGGAGCTGGAAAATACCGTGCTGGAGTTGTATATCTCCTCCGGGATGATGATGAAAGCCTACGAAGAAACCCCGGGCCAGCTGGAAGATATGCAGGAAATAGAGGAAAAAGCCCGCAAAGCCGCTCTGGACGTTAAAGAAAAAGTTGTGGGGAGTGAACTAAAAGGCCCCACTGCCGCCACTTCACAAACAGATATTGACGACTTGCTGGCGCAATTGGGGCTGTAACAGGTAAAAAGGAGGTAGTATGCAACAAACACCCCCACCAAATAACCCGCAGTATTTTGCGGGGAATATCCCTTTGAAACCGGTTGTCTTTTGGCTACCTGATATGTCGTGCCGTAACCTTCTTACAGAGTGTGACAGACAGGCACACCTTACCTTTCAGGCAGACCACCATGACCCCCAGCTTATAGAATTTATGGATAAAGCACTTGTTGATATTCTGGATGCGGAATAAGGATGGAACATGGAGATTTTGTTACTGTTGCCGCAACCGGAGATTTTGGAAAACCCAGACCCGCCCTCGTGCTCCAGTCTTCTCACTTCCATGCCACTTCTACGCTCACAGTTGCTTTACTCTCCAGCACAATTATTGATGCCCCTTTAATCCGGGTAACAGTTACCCCAACCGGAGAAAATGGCCTTGAAAAAACTTCCCAGATTATGCTGGACAAAATAATGACTCTGAAACGGGAAAAAGTTGGACCTGTTTTTGGCAAGGCTGACGCTATCACCATGCAACATGTACACACTGCTCTTTTGCTTTTTTAGGCATCGCGGATTATCCCCCTTCGTATCCTCAGTAACACTCTGCTTCTATTCCTCCCCCCAACATAGCGCTTGTCTTTTTCTTTAAAATAGTCTATAAAAACTTCTTCTCAAGGGCTCATAGCTCAGTTGGTAGAGCTTCCGGCTCATAACCGGCAGGTCGTAGGTTCAACCCCTACTGAGCCCACCATTTTTTACCCCGCGCAAGCGGGGTTTTTTATAAGGATTCCCCATGTCTACCCTGCTTCTTGCCGATATAGGCAATACGTCCATCAAAATTGCCCTTGCGTATAACCTCATTATCCGCCACACATATTCTTTCCCCTCCACCATTCCCTACAGCGAAGACTCCCTCGGCCTTGCGCTTACCCAAGCCATACAGCATGCAGGTGTGCACCCATCGGAAATCTCGCAGGTGCTTGTTTGCTCGGTTGTGCCGGATGTTGATACACTTTTTGCATCTGCCTCATCCCGTTTTCTTGGCAAGAGCCCACGCCGCTTCCCGGAAGATTTCCAAATTGCCTTTGAAAACGCCTACGCCAGACCCGCAGAAGTTGGCGCCGACCGCCTGCTGGCTGCCTTTGCCGCCCGCCGCCTTTTCCCGGATAGCCCGGCCGTTATTTCTGTGGACTACGGCACTGCCACCACCTTTGACTGTGTTTCTGCCAATGCTTATCTGGGTGGGCTTATCTGCCCGGGCCTTTTATCTTCCCACAAGGCACTGGCAACAGGCACGGCCAAACTGCCCCGGATTTCCCTTTCTGTTGAAGGCACCGCCCCCCTTATTGGCAACAGCACAGCCATCAGCATGAGCCACGGTTTTATTTTTGGTTTTGCCGCCATGACGCAGGGCCTTGTTGCAGAATTACGCAAGCAGCTTCCTTCCCCCTGCCCCCTTGTAGCCACAGGCGGCTTTGCCGCGGATATTGCCCGTGTTTGCCCCACTATTGATAAAGTCCAGCCGCATTTAATTCTGGATGGTCTTTTACTTGCCTGGAACGAGCATTCGCGCTAATATCCCCCCCACAGGACGTACAGTCCACCCCCTCTCAGGGCATGCATGTATGGCCTGCCCCAAACATCAAGGAGAAACCCATGAGTAGCACCATTACATCTGTCTGGGCTCGTGAAATATTAGATTCCCGTGGTAACCCCACAGTTGAAGTTGAAGTTGGCCTGGAAGCAGGCATTGTAGGCCGCGCAGCCGTTCCCTCCGGCGCTTCCACAGGCAGCCGCGAAGCTCTTGAATTACGGGACGCTGACCCAGCCCGCTACAACGGCAAAGGCGTTTCCCACGCCGTAGAAAATGTGAATGGCGAAATTGCCGAAGCCCTGCTTGGCCTTGACGCCTTGCGGCAAGTACAGATTGACACCACCCTTATTGACCTTGACGGCACAGACAATAAGTCCCGCCTTGGCGCCAATGCCATGCTTGGTGTTTCCCTTGCCACAGCACGCGCTGCCGCCCAATACGTTGGCCTGCCCCTGTACCAGTATCTTGGCGGTGTTAATGCCAAAGTTTTGCCCGCCCCTATGATGAATGTCATCAATGGCGGCGCCCACGCCCCTAATAATCTGGATATCCAAGAGTTTATGATTATGCCTATCGCAGCCGCCACCTTTGCGGATGCTTTGCGTATGGGCGCGGAAGTTTTTCACACACTTAAAGCCCTGCTTGCCAAAGACGGCCACGTCACCAGCGTGGGCGATGAAGGCGGCTTTGCCCCTAACCTGAAAAACCACGACGAAGCCTTCCGCTATCTTGTAGCCGCCATAGAAGAAGCCGGCTATATCCCGGGCGCGGAAATTGCCCTGTGTATAGATGTTGCCGCCTCCGAATTTTACTCCGACGGCAAGTACGAACTCAAAGGCGAGGGCAAAACCTTTACCTCCGCCCAAATGGTGGAGTGGCTGGCCGATTTTGCCGACCGCTACCCCCTTATTTCTATTGAAGACGGCATTTCCGAAAGCGACCGCCCAGGCTGGCGCCTGCTCACCGACCGGCTTGGCGCCTCTACCCAGCTTGTGGGCGACGATATTTTTGTGACTAACCCTGATATCCTCGCGGAAGGTATTGAGGAAAATATCGCCAATGCTATTCTTATTAAAGTCAATCAAATCGGTACACTTACCGAAACGCTGGACACTATCGAAATTGCCAAACAGGCGGCCTACTCCACCATTATTTCCCACCGCTCAGGCGAAACAGAAGACTCCTTTATCGCAGACCTCGCCGTGGCAACCAACGCAGGGCAAATTAAAACAGGTTCTCTCTCCCGCTCCGACCGCGTGGCAAAATACAACCAGCTTCTGCGCATAGAAGAAGAATTGGAAGATCAGGCTATGTTCTACGGGCCTATTATAGCCTCCTACTTCGGCTTGGATGAAGTAGACGTGTACGAAGACGAAGAATAAAGCTTGGGGGGATACCCCCCCAAGGCCCCTTATTACGCGGGTATGGCGGCTTGACGCTTGCTTTATATCTGCCTTTTTGTGTTTCCCGCTCATCCAAACAACCTCTTCTCACATTCACCATACTACCATCGGGTTTCCCATGAACATACATAGACATATACACAAACATAGCCAACTGCCTGCCTGTGCTTTTGCCATAGCTTTTGCACTTGCTTTATGCCTTGCCGGGCCTGTTCAGTCGCGGGCAGACGCAGGGGATACCATGCAGGGGGCGTACACGGCCATGCAGAGTTTTGAGGCCACATTCACGCAAACCCTCACACACCAGGAAAGTGGGAGTGAGGAAGTGCGGGAAGGCAGCCTTGTTTTCCAAAAACCTTTGTTGGCACGCTGGGAAACATTTGAGCCCTGGGCGGAGTTATTGCTTGTAACAGATAAGGAAATATGGAATTATTTGCCGGAAGAAGAAATTGCGTATAAGTATTCTCTGGAACTGGCGCAAGATTCACGTTCTGTGCTTATGGTTATCACGGGGCAAGCTCCCTTAAAAAAAGATTTTGATGTGGAGTATTTGTCGGATGAGGCAGGCCTTGCACGGATATTGCTGTATCCCAAGGAACCTGTGGCGAATTTAGTAGAAGCCAGATTATGGGTAGCAAAGGATACAGGGTATATTAAAAAGGCAGAGCTTTTAGATTTTTATGGAAACACCAATGCGATAGAGTTTAAAACATTCACGCCTGACGCGAAGGTAAAAAAGGATGTGTTTGCGTTTACGCCGCCAGCCGGTGTGCAGGTGGAAGACCATACGGATGGGACAGTCCCTGCAAAAAAACAACTTTTCCAATAAATTTTATGTAGAAGAAATCGCGTATAAAACGCGTGGGGAAAATGGATGATAAAAAAAATGGCAGGACTGGCGCTGGCGCTGGTACTTGTGGGATGTGGGCCTGCGCCGGTGAGCATGCCGCGTGAAGTAGGAAAAAGCGTGGCAGACGGGGAGGTGGAGTTACCCCGGGCTGATCCGCGGATCAGCCATTTTATGGAAAAAAACTCCATGCTTTTTGCGGCTTCAAAGCTGACAGGGGTGGTGAGTGGGACAAATCTTTTGTGGGGTGCGCCTTCTGTGGCAACACAAAAGCCCAAACTGCCAACCATGTGGTTATACACGCACACAACGGGGCTGGCGGTCAGGCAGGAAACACTGATGAAGCCGGCCTTTCTGGATTCCATGGGGGCTATAGGGATACGCGGGCTTTGTTTTGTGCCTCTGTTTGAAGGGGACAGGGGGCCGGACATTTGGCAGGGTAAGCCCACGCGGCTTGCGCCTGATCTTTTGTTTGGTTCGGACGACGGGTATTACCAGCTTTTAGAAGCGGCGGAAAAAAAGGGTATAGCGCTTGGCGGCCTTGGTATAGGTTCAGCAACAGGATTAGGGCCGGATTTTTATCTGGCTCTCCGGGGTGTAGGCGATTACCAGGGTTTATTCAGTATGGTAGAAGTGCCGCAAAATTTGTGGTCACTTTTGCCAAGTATACCCAAAACTGAAGATGCCCGGGGCGGGGATGAAGGTGTGCCGCTTGGGGACAAAGAAATAGAGGCCCTGACAGGGGTTGGTCTTTTGCCGCCGGCTTTTTCGCGGGAGGCAGATCCTTTGGCGCCACATCTGGAAAATGCAGGCTGGGCAGCCAGTGGGGAAATACTGGGGCAGGATGGGAATCCGCACAGGTGGGTGTACCGCTACGCGGGTGATCCCACACGGCCGGTTTTCCAGTGGGATGATCCCAGCGCGGCAGCTAAAAGGGTGCTGAGTGCTTCGTTTGTGCTGCAGGTGGGATTGTGGCGGCAAAACCTTGTAGGCCTGAGTGTAGAACCTTTCTGGGGTTTGGATGCAGCTCCGGCAGGGCAACATTTTACGCCTGAACCTGCGTTAAGCGCGCTGAGTGAGCAAAGCCGTGAAATCCGCCGCTATGGCGGGGCAAGTTTTCTGGCAGATGCTTTCCCTGTAGAGGCAATTCCGTCACTTATGGCGCAGGGGGTGGACTTTGTACACTCGCCGCTGTTTGTGCCGCAGGGTGCTGAGGTAAACCCGCAAGAGCTGGACAATATTGTGCGGGGCATGGAAGAACACAGGATTAATCTCACGCGCCTGTGGAATTTACCGCTTGTGGCAGATACTGGTGCAAACCTTGGCGAGGTGGACGACGCCCGTTTGTACTTTACGGCCTGCCTGCCGGGTCTTTTTATGGCACCGGCTGGTACATTTGCGGCATCTTTGGCTGGAACAGGCAAGGACAGGGGGCAATACGCGCCGCATTTGCGTAAAATAGTCTTACTGCGGGAAACCCTGGGGCTGGATACACCGGCTGCCGGGCAGGAAGCTGACCCCACCATCACACACAGAGAAACAGGCGATACAGCGGTTGTGGCGTATTCCTACCCATTGCCGGACGGTAAAACACTGCTTGTGGCAGCCAATTTTTCCGGGGAAGAAAAAAACACCACTGTGGCTGCGCCGCCGCACGCACAAGGTCGTGATATGTTGCAGGAAAAAAGCCTGCAGACAGAAAACGGGCGCATCACGCTTAAGTTTTTGCCGTGGCAATGTCGTATTTTGCGAATAGGAGCAAATTAGGTGAAATTCCAAACCATTAAAATCCCTTTCCAGAATTTTATACCCCAATTCCCTGTAAACGCTTACCTCAAGGGGGAAATGCCATATCCATGGCTTTTGCATGTAGCGCTTTTGGCGCCTCTTTTTGTGGCGGCGGTTTTTACGGGTTTTGATCTTTCCTGGTGGAAAGACCCTGCGGCAAGCTATTTTAAGGCTTTGCGCGAGGCGGATCCCATTATCACCCAAGGCTTCAAATTTCTTACAGATTATGGCAGTATTTTTTTGTATACGCTGTATGTGTATATTTTGGTAACAGCCTGGAAAAAGAAAGACACGGAAGGGCTGGTTTTTGTGGTACGCCTTGTGGTATTTTCCGCGCTTATTACACTTTTTTGCACGCAGGCGCTCAAATACAGCATAGGTATGCCAAGGCCGGGTGTAGAAGGTGGCATTATCCCGTTTGCTATGGATTTTAACCACAATTCCCTGCCATCCGGGCATACAACACAAATAGTGTCCACGGCTGTGCCATTGGGGCTTTGGTTCCAAAAAACATGGGTGCGTGTGGGGCTTGCCATACTTATCCTGCTTGTGGGATACTCCCGCTTATGGCTGGGCAGGCACCACCCTGTGGACATAGTGGCCGGCATACTTATGGGCAGTCTTGCGGCCCGTTTTATCGCCATGCCAAGAAAAACAGCCTGAAATTGCCCGGTTTTACACATGCGTTTACACTACAACACATGGGGACAGTATGGAAAAACCATCCGGAAACAGAAGCGACCCTGAAAATCTGGAAAACTCCGCCGAAGATTGGGGGCAAAAACAGGCCTCCGAAGAACCGGAGCTGAATCCGCCAACCGCGGAATCTGCTCTTCTTACAGGTATTCCGGCTGATTTGGCAGACCAGATTCCCCATAGCCTGGCAGAAAACACGCAGGAGCAGGAAACACCGCGCCTGTATGAAAATTCACCGGAAAATCTGGTGGATAATGCCCGGCAGGAAGCAGAACACCATGTGGACGGTCTAACGGAAAAAAACGGGGACACCCCCCCGCCTAACCCCGAAAATACGGCTGTGCCCGAAAATTCGGCAGAACCTGAGAATACGGCTGTGCCCGAAAATACGGCAGAACCCGAAAAAGCAGACATTGTTATAGCCCTTGGCCCTGTTGAAATTTCCGACAAAGCAGAGCCAGATACAAGTTTGCAACAAAATACTCAGAAAGAACCGGAAGATACAAATACTTCCGTGGCAGACTTGCCAACACGGGAGGCTGTGGGCAAGGAAAAGACAAACACTTCCAAAACAACACAAACTGGGGACAAAACTTCCAAAACCACAAAAAAAGTAAAAAAAACCAAACCGCCGCGTGTTAAACCCTGCACTCTAACAGAGCCTGGCCGCGCGGAAAAAATATTTGATCTTGTATCCCGCTTTGGCCTTCCTGTTCTTATGCTTCTTACACTCGCGCTTACCTGCCAGGAAATACTTTTTACGCGCGATTTCTGGTTTTCTGATGAAGTACGCCATGCCAATGTGTACATGAACATGCTGCAGGGCGACTGGCTGGCCCTTACACTTAACGGCTTGCCCTACCCGGATAAACCGCCTTTGTATTTCTGGTTTTTGTATGCGCTGGACACTGTGCCGGGTTTGGATATGCCCCAGCTCTTTTTTGTGGGCATTGCGCTTTCCACCCTTCTGTTTGTCTCAGTCACCTGGCTTTTTGCGCGGGTTCTTGGTTTTGGCAGGCACATTGCGTTTGCCTCTGGTCTTATTTTACTT
>CAZJOG010000012.1:0-22437 GCA_964547565.1 uncultured Desulfovibrionaceae bacterium | reverse complement strand
AAGAGCCTCGCAAAAAACCTGTTCTTTCTCTTGCCCCTACTTTTCTACAGGAGACTCAGCCACTTTTTACAGAAAGCACAGGTTTCAGCAGCGACTGGAAAAAAATGTCCCTCTGGGGAGAGGATATAGCCTTTATGCTGAACGTGGATATGGGTAGATGGATCGAAGACCTGGATATGCGTAAAACAATCAAGCGGGCAGAGCTTCTTACACCCTTTGTAGAAAAAAACATACAACAGCTTAACACCATAGGGAAAGAAAGTATTGTCCGTTCCATTGCGGAATTCCACATAGATTCTGTACTGGCATACAGTTATTATGGCCTTATGGAAGACCGGGGGGATTATCCCATACACACAGCCGCAGACCTTATCCCCTATTTGTTTATAGAAAATGTGTATATGGAAATAGAAGAACCTTTGGAAAACCCCTCCGTCAGTGTATCTGTATGTACAGAGCCAGATGACGCGCTTTTTGGCGGCCACCGGATGTGTGTTCGTGTACAAAATGGTATTGTCACAGTTTCGGAATAAGCACAGCGCAGAGTTTCCCCCCAGTCAAAACACAAAAAAACGAGTCTCTGCCATAAAAATGGGAGAATAGGGGAAATGGAGGGAGTGGATGGAATGGGTAGTCAAACATACCATACTGTGTATGGCAATAATCCTTTTTGTTATGGGTATGCCGGCACAGGCAGCAGAAAACACCCGCGTTGTGCAGGAAAGCGGCCCAAAAAGCGGCCCAAAAAGTAGCCCAAAAAGTACTTTGGCACCTTCGCTTTTTGTTTTATTCCAATGGCTCTTGCGTACACAAGCGGAAAATCCGCGCCAGACGGGCAATGATACAAACACACCCCTGCACCCGGAAGACCAGCGTGTGCTGGATATTCTGCAAGCCGCCGACAATGCTCCCTTTGTGATAGGAAGGAAAAAAAATGGGCGGCGTATTAGCCTTTACATATACAGCGAGGAGGGCAAACCAAACTTTTGCCTGCCAAAAGAAGTCACCCGTCTGCCAAAGCTTACGTCACTGGAAATAACGGGCGTAACATACACGGAACCTTTGCCGGAAACGTTATTTTCCATGGCTAATCTGGAAACATTATACCTTGGGGATTACACCTGGCCTTTGCCGGAGGATATTTCCGGCCTGCAGAGTTTAAAAAAACTGGCGTTTGTGGATGGTTTTTTTGAAAAACTGCCGGAAAGTCTGGGTAGTCTCCATTTTTTAAACGCACTTTACATAGACAACTGCACCCTGACCTCTTTGCCGGAATCACTGGGGAATTTGGAGAATCTGGAACTTTTAGCTATCCGCAAAACCCCTGTGCACCAGTTGCCGCTCTCTACTGTAAACCTTTCTTCCCTGCATACGCTTATTGTTGAAAACGCGCGTTTAACAACACTGCCGCAAGACATAGGCAAACTGGAAAAACTTACGGACGCTTCTTTTGCGGGCAATGCCCTGCGGGAACTGCCACCAGACATACAAAACTGCCGCCAGTTGCGTGCGCTTGATGTTGGGTTTAACAAACTCACGGGCCGTGTGTACACCACCCTTGCAGACCTGCCCGCCTTAAAAAGGCTCAATTTGTCTGGTAATACGCTTTCCGGCCCTCTGCCGGAGGCCTTGTTTGCTATGCCCTATCTGGAGTACCTGAACCTTTCCGCCAACAATTTTTCTGGCACTCTCCCCAATTCCCTTCTGGATGCGCCAAAGCTGCGTGTCCTTATTCTTTCGGCAAACCCCAAACTACACGGGCAAATGCCGCCACTTTTAAGCCGGAAAAAACTGGATGTTTTGGCTATATTTGCTACTTCCCTTCAATACGCGCCGGAAGATAAAGATACAAAGCAGCGTATCCCGGAAAAAACAAAAGCATCCCCTCCCCAAACACCTGCCCTGTTTGCCGGCTTTAGCTTTACACCTGAAAAAATACCGTTTTTCCTTGACGTGCAAGCGAGCAGCCTGCAAATTTACAGTAACCACACACAACTCCCTCTTTGGGGAGAAAACATTTCCCTGGGTATATCGTTTTTTTTCCCGTCTGAAACACGGAAAACACCGGAAAACGTGCAGGCTATTCTTGCGGAATATACACCCGCGATAGAGCAAACCATACAAAATCTTACCACCCTGTCAAAGCAGGAAGTGCAGCAGGCATTTGTGGATTCCTGCTGGGAAGTGGTGGAAAAATTTAACCCCTATGGCACACTGGAAGACATGGGCAGCTACCCTATCCACACACAGGCAGATTTTCTGCAATATTTGCGCATACAAAGTGCCATAATGTTTGTGGAGGAAAAAGGCCCTCTCCTCACCAGTATATGCCTGGAAGAAGATGAGGCACTGATAGATGGCTACCCTTTATGTATAAATACAAAAAATGGGAAACTGGAATAAACAGGGGAAAAATGCCCCAGCTAAAAAACAACGTGGAGTAATCTGTATGGAATGGGCAATAAAACGTTTCATAGTGTGTATGGTTCTTGTATGTTTTATGGGCAATCAAACCGCATATGCAAAAGAGCCCCCTTTGCTAATGCAGGATACGGCAACACCTATTTACCCCATGACACCTTTCCTTTTTGTCTTTGGCGTTGCGCGTGGCTTGATGGATGGAATTTCTGCTTCCCGCAACCACACATATAGTCAGGAAGAGTTGGATGGATATATGTCCGATCTGCACGCGGAAGACCAGCAAGTGCTGGATATTCTGCAAGCCGCCTGTGATGGGGAAAACACTGTAGACTATGCAACAGAAAGCGGGCGTATCAGGGATATGTCCATTTTTCTGGGCACTGCCCCCACATGCCGTCTTCCGGAAGAAATCAGTCTTTTACAAAATCTTACAAATCTGGAAATAGAAATTGTTGACGAGCAGGCAAGATATGCCGCACCATTACCAGATTCCCTGTTTGCTATGCCCAGTCTTAAAACACTGGTTTTGTGGAATTATAACTGGCCACTGCCGGAGGATCTTTCCGGCCTTACCCATCTGGAAGATCTGACCTTTTGGCATGGTACGTTTAACACACTGCCGGAGAGCATTGGGAAACTTTCTGCGCTGAAAAGCCTGAGTATTTACCATAATACCCAAATCTCTTTACCGGAAACTCTGGGGGATTTACAAAACCTGACCCTTTTATACATAACCAACACAGCCGTGCAAAATTTGCCAAACTCGCTTGGGCACCTTTCCTCCCTGCGGTTTTTAAACCTGACGGATACACAAATTTCTTCTTTGCCGGAGAGCTTTGGAGAGCTCACAAAACTGGAAAGCCTCATACTTGCAAAAAATACCCTGTCTTCCCTCCCGGCTGGTATAACAAACTTCCACAATTTAAAAGCATTAGACGTAGGTTCTAACAAACTTACGGAAGAAGTTTTTACTCTTCTTGCGCCTTTGCCTGCCTTAGAGAGAGTAAACCTTCACGGCAATCTTTTTGCCGGCCCTTTGCCGGAAGCTTTTTTTGCTATGCCCAGCCTGGAGTATTTAAACCTTTCCGGTAATAATTTTTCCGGGCATGTGCCTGCCTCTCTTATGGATTCCCCCCGCCTGCACACGCTTATCCTTTCCGACAACCCTGGCCTTACAGGCCAGTTACTGCCTTTTATGCAAAAAAATCTGGAAATACTGGCCATACACCGCACAGGTTTACAGTACGCGCCAGAAGATAAAAAACTCCAAACCAAAGAAAGCTATACACCCTTTGAAAATCCTGACGTTGTTTCCAGTTTTACCTTCACGCCTGATAAAGCAAATTTTTTTCTTATCCCAAACAGCAATCGTATTCAGCTGTACAGCGATAATGCCTTTGCCCCCATGTGGGGAGAAAATATTCAATTAATCCTGTCCGTTGACGGCGCATTTTTACCAGAATACACACCAGAAAAAGCCCCGCAGCTTCTTGCAAAGCTAAGCCCCAGTATAGAACAAACCATACAAAAACTTGCCGCCATACCCAAGCAAGATATACTAAATACTGTTGTTAATACCTTTTGGTCTTTTATAGAAACATATAACAGCTATGGCACGCTTGAAGATACAGGTTATTATCCTATCAAAACAAAAGAAGATTTTCTGCAATACATACAAATTAAAAGCGTTTTAATTTTTGTGGATGAAGAAAAGAGTTCTCGTGTATCTGCCTGTATCTGTATGACAGAAGATGCGGCACTTTTTGATGAATTCCCTTTTTGTATTAATGTGAATGACGGCAAGCTGGAAACATCAGAGATAACCTTCGAATATTCTGTTATTTAAAAAGGATATACCATGGTAGAAATTACAGAAGCAGATGTAGAACAGGCAAAAAAAACACTGTATAAATTTTTTTCCGCAATGTATACTTGGGAAACACACTACAACGATGAATTTAATAAAGTGGAAGATGAGGAGGATGGTGATGTGGATGCCGCTATTTTTGCTGTTGCAAATGCAGAATTAGCCGTCCTGTATGACACCTATTGTATACCTAAAAAAGCAGACAGACGCCGCCTTTTTGGCTGCGTTGGCTGGCCCCCCACCTATAACCCCAAAGATGTCATAGATGAAGTGGTTATAGAGGGGAATAAAATTCTTCTCGCGTATAACCCAAGTAACGTCCGTGATGGGAGAATACGTTTTACCATGAAAAAGTATAAAGGGGTGTGGCTTATTTATAAAGCAGAAGAATTTGACGAATTTGCGGATAAATGGCGTGGGTATATTTTATAAACATACAAACAAAAAATAATTTATATCGCATACTTGACCATTCAATCCCTATGTATACACAGGAAAAACACAATGGACGAAATTGATGCAAAGCTTGAAGAATTGGGATACGGAAAACTTACCCCCAAACAGTGGTTTGACTGGTGGGAAAAAAACGAACCCATTGTGCAGCAACGTACAACCCCAGAAATTTTTGCGCATATTAAACCAAACCCAAGCTATACACCCTTTCAAGCAACAGCGTATTCCCAAGGTGGTGTGCAACGCTACTTCAAACAACAAAACATAGAGATACCGGATAACGAAACGTATACAAAGGGTTGGCAGCGGGAATGGAGCAAAAGAGCGGCCGAAGAACGCAAACAACGTGAAGGGGAAAGGGACATTTTTAAGCAAAATTTTGCAAGCCTTGAGGCTGAGTATCCAAACTTGTTTAATACCCTTGTGAAAAAATATTTTGCTTTTGATGTACTAAAGCCTGGCCTTGATGATGCTGCCATAAATAAGCTTGAGCAAAAGCTGGGTTTTATTTTCCAACCTGGATTACGCAAACTTATCCACCATATCTCCGTTATGGATGCAGATGGTTTTTCCATTAATGTAAACAACTGGTTTACAGATAATGGGGGAAGCGAATTAATACTAGGTGATTTTTGGTTAAAGGCAGATGGGGATAACCTTCTTATGAAAAAAAATGACCCAACTGTTTATTATTATGCCCATGAAGAAAAAGGGAAATTAAAGGCAGTTGCGGAAAATTGCACGGAATTTTGCGAAAAATACCTTCCGAAGGTCCTTAAGTCTTTCCTGGCCAATGGGTAAAAGTGGTTGTATGGTAAAGCGATGCATAATCGCCCCTGGCCAAAACAATTTGACAGAAAAGCCGTGATAGTGCAGAATACTTTTTCCGTTAATCGGCTGTTCTTGTTGGCAGTACGGTTTTACAATTTTGTCATTTTTTCACCTTTTGGAGGTTCCCCATGTCCAAGCGTTGGATGAAGGTTCTGACGACTTTTGCGGCGCTCTTCCTGCTTGCAAGTCCTGCCCTTGCAGCAGATACCATTAAAATTGGCGTGGCGGGCGCTCATTCCGGTGAACTTACCTCATACGGTGTTCCCAGTCTTAACGCCGCCAAGCTTGTTGTTGCAAAATTTAATGAAAAAGGCGGTATTTTGGGCAAACAGGTTGAACTTCTTGCCCAAGACGAACAGTGCAAGCCGGAAATTGCCACCAACGCGGCTACCCGTCTGCTTTCCGATAAAGTTGTGGTTGTGATGGGCCACATTTGCTCCGGCGCTACAAAGGCTGCCCTGCCCCTGTACACAGACGCCAAAATTATTTCCATGTCTCCTTCTGCCACCACGCCTTCCCTTACCTCTTCCGGTGAAAACCCATATTTTTTCCGCACTATCGCCAATGACGACGACCAGGCCATTCTGGGCGCCACATTTGCCACCAATGGCCTTGGCGGCAAAAAAATAGCCATCCTGCATGACAATGGCGAATATGGCAAAGGTTATGCAGAAACAGCCCGTGCCACCATTGAAAAAGAAGGCAAGGCTGAAGTGGTGCTGTTTGAAGCTGTTACCCCCGGCGCGGCAGACTATTCCTCCGTTGTGCGTAAAGTGCGCCAGCTTGGGGCAGACGTTGTGATGTGGGGCGGTTATCACCCTGAAGCTTCCAAAATTCTTTCCAATATGAAGAGTCTGGAAATAGAAATCCCCATGATTGGCCCCGATGGTCTGAAAGACCAGGCCTTTATTGAAATTGGCGGGGAAGATGCGGAAGGCGTGTATATGTCCGGCCCGCGTGATACCAGCGCCAACCCCATGAGCAAAGAAGCAGCGGCTGAACACCAGGCTATGTTTGGTACCCCTCCCGGCGCTTTTTTTGACAATGCCTATGCCGCTACCCTGGCCCTTCTTACAGCTATTGAAAATGCCGGCAGCACAGAAACAGACAAGATTATGGCTGCCCTTAGAGAATACGAAGTGGATACCCCCATTGGTCGCATTAAGTTTGACGAAAAAGGCGACGCTATTGGTGTAGGTATGGCTATGTATCAAGTGAAAGATGGGAAATTTACGGAAATATCGCAATAAAGCGTAACAACGCTTTTTTCTGGAAAAAATTCCCCTGTAGGTCTTTACCTTTATGCCCGCAGGGGAATTTTTTCCATGAAGCGAAAAACGGATGCCGGGCTTTGCCCGTTAATGGCTCCAGAGAAAAACAATGGACGTGCAATACTTTTTGGAAATAACATTCAGTGGTCTTACCCGAGGCAGCATTTACGCGCTTATAGCCTTAGGGTACACTATGGTGTACGGCATTATTGAGCTTATTAACTTTGCCCATGGTGAAATTTATATGCTTGGTGCGTTTACCGCGCTTATTGCGGCAACCGTGCTTGCGTATTTTGGTTTTCCCGCTGTGGGTATTCTTATTATTGCCGGCCTTATTGCCATGGTCTGGTGCGCAGCTTATGGGTACACCGTAGAAAAGGTAGCGTATAAGCCCCTTCGTGGTGCCCCGCGTCTTGCCCCGCTTATTTCCGCTATTGGCGTTTCCACATTTTTACTCAACTATGTGCAACTTGCCCAAACGTCCGACTTTGTTTCCTTTCCTAAACTTATCCCCAAGTTTGAATTTTTAAAACCTCTGGCGGGCATTGTGCGCTCAAGTGACTTTGTCATTTTGGTGACAAGCGCGCTTATTATGGTTATTCTTACGCTTTTTATCCGTTACACCAAAATGGGCAAAGCCATGCGTGCAACAGCGCAAAACCGTAAAATGGCCATGCTTGTGGGTATTGATGCGGATAAAGTTATTTCTATGACCTTTATTATAGGTTCTGTCCTTGCCGCTGTAGGGGGCACCCTTATTGCCGCCCACACAGGGCAACTAAACTTTGGTATTGGTTTTATTGCTGGCCTTAAAGCCTTTACAGCGGCCGTGCTGGGGGGCATAGGCTCCATACCCGGCGCTATGCTGGGGGGCCTTGTGCTTGGTCTGGCAGAAAGTTATACCACCGGCTATCTTTCCGGCGACTATGAAGATGTGCTGGCTTTTGCGCTTTTGGTACTCATCCTTATTTTCCGTCCTTCTGGTCTTCTTGGCAAGGCCAAAGTACAAAAGGTATAGGGGGCGGGTATGACAAACATATGGCATAAATGCTGGCAGGCAATTGTATTTAGTGTATGGATAGGCATACTCACCTTCCCTGTGCTGGTGATGAAACTGAACCCTTCTGCCAAAACTATAGATTTTCGCTGGGAAAGAGCCGTTATTCTTATGGTTTTGGTCTTTTTCCTTTCCATTTTCTGGCAATGGTATTTTGAACGTAAAGCTTTGGGCAAAAAAATTGGGACGGAAAAAACACCCATCTCCCATGCTATTGGCGCTTTTACCAATACCTTCCAGGTATACGCGCAAAATACAAAAATCCGTTATGGCGCAGTAGCCCTTTTACTTGTGGTTTTTGCCACATTGCCTTTTGTCAGCTCCATTTATCAGGTCACTATTTTTGCTCTGGCTTTTATTTATGTGATGCTGGCCCTTGGCCTTAATATTGTGGTGGGCCTTGCCGGGCAACTTGTGCTTGGCTACGCGGCTTTTTACGCGGTGGGCGCTTACACCTACGCGCTTTTAAACACCTATTTCCAGCTTGGTTTCTGGGTATGCCTGCCCCTTGGGGGTATTTTGGCGGCTTTTGCCGGCCTGTTGCTGGGTTTCCCTGTTTTGCGTTTGCGTGGTGACTATCTGGCTATTGTAACACTGGGTTTTGGCGAAATTGTGCGCCTTTTGCTCACCAACTGGAGTGATATAACAGGTGGTGCGCGTGGTGTTTCCAATATCCCCAAGCCGGGCTTTTTTGGCCAGACACTTACGCTTGAGCAGTCTACCATTTATATTTATTATCTGGCGCTTGCTGCCGCGATTGTGACAATTCTTGTGGTCAGCCGCATTAAAAACTCCCGTGTGGGTCTGGCGCTTGAAGCCCTGCGTGAAGATGAAATAGCCAGCGAAGCCATGGGTGTGGACTTGCGTAAAACCAAACTTTCCGCTTTTGCGCTTGGCGCATGCTGGGCGGGTTTTGCCGGTGTTCTGCTTGCGGCCCGTAACAGTTTTATTAACCCTGCCAGTTTTACGTTTTTAGATTCCGCCATGATCCTTTCCATGGTGGTGCTGGGGGGCATGGGTTCCATTGGTGGTGTTGTGCTGGCGGCCCTTTTACTGGCCCTTTTGCCGGAATACCTGCGGGCTTTTTCCGAATACCGTATGTTACTTTTTGGTGCGCTTATGGTGCTGATGATGATTTTCCGCCCGCAAGGCATGGTGCCTGCTTCCCGCCGTTCCTATAAAGTCACGGAATTAGAGCAGGGGGAAGACGCATGAGCCTTTCCAATGCAAAAAACCCAATGCCGGAAAAAACCACGGTTTTGGATGTCCACGCGCTTTCCCGCAATTTTGGCGGCCTGCGCGCCCTCAGTGATGTTGACCTGAATATCCGCGAAGGGGAAATTGTGGCTCTTATTGGCCCCAATGGCGCAGGTAAAACCACCTTTTTTAACTGTGTTACAGGTATTTATGTGCCCACAGAGGGGGATGTCACGGCCTGCCGCCCGGGGGGAGAACCTGTCCGCTTAAATGGCATGAAACCCTTTAAGATTACGGAACTGGGGCTTGCCCGCACATTCCAGAATATCCGTCTTTTTTCCAGCATGAGTGTTCTGGAAAATGTGATGATTGGCCGCCATTCCCGCACAAAAGCCGGTATTTTTGGCGCCATAGTGCGTGACCCCAAAACCAGAGAAGAAGAACAACGCTGTGTGGACGATGCCTACCGCCTTTTGAAGGAACTGCACCTTGAACAAAGCTGGAAGGAAGAAGCCCGCAACCTGCCCTATGGGGCGCAGCGCCGTCTGGAAATAGCCCGCGCGCTTGCCACAGACCCCTTCCTGCTTTTGCTGGACGAACCTGCCGCAGGCATGAACCCTCAGGAAACACTGGAATTAAAAGACCTGGTGCTGACCCTGCGGGAAAAATACAACTTAAGTATCCTGCTTATTGAGCATGATATGCGTATGGTGATGTCCCTTTCCGACAGGATTTTTGTGATGGAATACGGTTCCCGCATAGCCACAGGCACGCCGGAGCAAATCCAGGCAGACCCTAATGTTATACGCGCCTATCTGGGGGAGGAATCTGCCCATGACGAATAATGCCATGCTCCAGCTTACAGATGTATGCACATTTTACGGCAATATCCCTGCCCTGCACAGTGTTAACCTGCGTGTGGAAGAAGGGGAAATAGTCACCCTTATTGGCGCTAATGGAGCGGGCAAAACCACCACCCTTATGACTATATGCGGGGGTACACCGGCCCGCTCAGGCGAAATTTTGTACCAGGGCAAGCCCATACAACGCACAAAACCTAATGAAATTGTACGCCTTGGCATAAGCCAGGTGCCAGAAGGCCGCCTGATTTTCCCGGAACTTTCCGTGCAGGAAAATCTGGATATGGGCGCGTTTTTGCGTAAAGACAAAGACGGCATAAAACGGGACATGGACTATATTTATTCCCTGTTCCCCATTCTGGCCCAGCGCAACCGTCAGGCAGGGGGTACTCTTTCCGGCGGGGAACAGCAAATGCTGGCCATAAGCCGCGCTATTATGGCACGGCCCAAGCTGCTTTTGCTGGACGAACCTTCCCTTGGGCTTGCCCCTATTATTATCCAGCAAATTTTCCATATTATCCAAAAGATTAACCACGATGGCACCACCGTGTTTCTTGTGGAACAAAACGCCAACCAGGCCCTTAAAATCGCCCACCGCGGCTATGTTATGGAAAACGGCCGCATTGTTATGGAAAACAGCGCCTCCGTGCTGCTGAAGGATGAAGGCGTGCGTAAAGCCTACTTAGGTATGTAAGGAATACCATGAATCTGACCCCGCCCTTAGTGCTTATTGTGGACGATGAGGCAGGCATTCGCCTGTCTCTGAAGGGCATTTTGGAAGATGAAGGCTGCCGTGTGGAAGAAGCCGGCAGTGCGGAGCAGGCTCTGGCGTATCTTGCCCAGGCGGATACAGCCCCGGGTTTGCCATTCCCGGATCTTGTTATTCTGGATATCTGGCTGCCTGGTATGGACGGCCTTACCGCTTTGCCGGAAATAAAAAAATCCTTCCCAGACCTGCCTGTGGTGATGATTTCCGGGCATGGCACTATTGAAACAGCCCTGAATGCGCTTAAGCTTGGCGCGCAGGATTTTATTGAAAAA
Source organism: uncultured Desulfovibrionaceae bacterium (assembly GCA_964547565.1). Classification (GTDB taxonomy): domain Bacteria; phylum Desulfobacterota; class Desulfovibrionia; order Desulfovibrionales; family Desulfovibrionaceae; genus CAZPTC01. Next base: position 11,439 of record CAZJOG010000012.1, on the reverse strand, counting down.
CCGCTTGAACTGGAAAAAATTATCCACCAGGTGCGCCAGGCTCTGGAAATCCGGGAATTAAAAAGCGAAAACCGCGCTCTCAGGGAAGCCCTGACCCAGCCGGATAAAGATGGCGAAGAAATAACCGGCCAAAGCCCCGCCATGCAAGCCTTTATGGCAGATCTTGCCCGTGTGGCACCCACCAATGCCTGGGTGCTTGTACGCGGGGAAAGCGGCACAGGGAAAGAACTTGCGGCACGCGCCATCCATAAACAAAGCAGCCGCAAAAATGCCCCCTTTGTGGCCTTAAACTGCGCCGCCATACCAGAAGAACTTATTGAAAGCGAACTGTTTGGCCATGAAAAAGGGGCATTCACAGGCGCTGGCGTCCAGCGGCAGGGCAAGTTTGAGCTGGCCCACAAAGGTACGTTGTTTTTGGATGAAATTGGGGATATGAGCCTGAAAACACAGGCAAAAATTCTGCGTATCCTCCAGGAGCAACGCTTTGAACGTGTAGGCGGCACCCGCACCATGGAAGTGGATGTGCGTGTGGTAGCCGCCACAAACAAAAATCTGGAAAAAGCCATAGAAGATGGCCTGTTCCGGCAGGATTTGTTTTACCGCCTGAATGTTTTCCCCCTCACCCTGCCCCCGTTGCGGGAGAGGGAAGGGGATATCCCCCTGCTTATTGAAGTGCTGGCCCGCCGTCTGGAGCGCACCCGCGGAGCCCACTGCCCCCATTTCTCCCAAGAAGCGTTAGACACCATGGCTCTTTGGCCCTGGCCGGGCAATGTGCGCGAACTTTTACATTTTGCGGAACGTATGGCCGTTCTTTTCCCCAAAGGCTATGTGGAAGAAGATGATTTGCCGCTTGAAATGCGCCTCCACGCCGCCCAAAGCGTACCGCACGCCCCTACCCCATATACGCCCGATACACCCGATATTCCTGATAATCCAGATACACTTGATACCCGAGAAGAAGCAGACCTTCCCGCGGAATTTTTCCGCCATGCCCCCGCCGCCCCGTTTAACGCCGAAGCCCTGCTTGTTCCCCACATTGACTACAAAACTGCCCGTAATGCTTTTGAAATGTGGTACTTGCAGGCAAAGCTGGATCTTGCAGGCGGTAATATCACCCGTCTGGCAGAAAATGTGGGGCTGGAGCGCAGTTACGTGCATAAAAAACTTAAAGGCAAACGCTAAGCTTTTTCCCTTTTTTGCGTATTTTGGCACACTTCCTGCTTATACAGAACAAACAGTAAACATACGGCATTTTTTGCCGTGTTGTGCTGTTCTGTGTGTCGGATATGTCCAGGGAGGCCAAAGCCATGATGCAAAGTTTGTACGTTGGCGCAACAGGTATGCGCACCCACAGTGAAGGCTTGCAGATTGTTTCCAACAACCTGGCCAATGTTAACACCATTGGCTACAAACAGCAGCTTATGCTGTTTGAGGATTTAATCAGCAAGGATGTGATGACCGGTGCTTCGCGGGAGGTAGAAATTTCCCAGTCCGGTCTGGGTGTTCGCACAGGCTTTATCCGTACACTTTTTACAGAAGGCAGTTATGAACCCGGCAGTGATGTCACAGACCTTGCCATTGGCGGCAGAGGTTTTTTTCAGGTAACAGGCAATGGCAACACCTATTACTCGCGCGCGGGCAACTTCCGTTTTGCTAAGGACGGCACCTTACGCGAACCCACAGGCAACGCTGTTACAGGGATACGCATAGAAAATGGAAAAGAAACAGGGGTTCTTAGCCCTATCAATATTGACTTTAGAAGCGAAGGCGTAGCCTCAGATCCGCCCAAAGCCAGCACAGCGCTTAATCCGCTCATTAACCTGGGTTTTACAACAGATAAAGCGGTAGACGCCAATAATCCCTATTTTGCTCTGCTGGGCCAATGGCATGGAGAGGCCAAGCCCCCCATCGGGAGTTATAGTTATGCCCAGCCTCTTAAGTTTTTTGATGCCAATGGCATGCAACAGGAAGCCACTGTTTATTTTGACAGCGCCCCCAGTGTGAATGGCCAAAAGGTGATGGAATTTATTGTGGCCATACCGCCCGCCAATGATGCCACTGTGCCCGATGGCCCCCCGGGAACACGGGAAGGCGCAGGCCTGCTTATGTCAGGCACCCTGACATTCAGTTCTTCCGGCGAACTGCTTAATATGTCTGCCTTTACACCCAACAATGCCGCAGACAAAAAAAACTTATCCACCTGGACCCCGGCCCCTCTGGAAAACGGCTTACCCCAGTTCTCTCTTACCCTGCCGGGCCAGCAAGCCCAAAGCCTTACCCTGAATTTTGGCATAAGCAGCTCCGCCCCCTGGCAGGGCGGCGGCGGCACAGCCGCGGATATTGGCACCAATATGGCCGCATTGCCTGCCATGGTACCTGTAGACCATGAAGCAGGAAAAGCCACAGCATTTTCCGGCGCTTCCTCCCTCAAGGGATACAGGCAGGACGGCTACGGCAAGGGTGAACTGATGGATGTGGAGGTGGGGCAGGACGGCGTCATAAGCGCCACCTACACCAATGGGCAAGTGCGCGATATTTACCGTATCCCCCTGTTCCGGTTTAACAGCGAGGATGGCTTGCGCCGTGAAGGCAAAAACCTTTTTTCCGCTACGAATGATTCCGGGGCTATGTCGTACGGCCGCGCGGGCACAGAAAACTATGGCCCTATATTTGCCAAAACCATTGAAATGTCCAATGTGGATATGTCACGGGAAATGACCAATATGATTATTACCCAGCGGGGCTTCCAGTCCAACAGCAAAACTGTCACAACAGCAGACCAGATGCTGCAAAGAGCCTTGGAATTAAAGCGGAATTAGCGCGTTTTTCTCTTGGCTTGCGAATAGCCTAAAGTGTTTTCCTATACGATAACAAAACCGAGTGTTTCCCATAAAAAAGTTTTTCCTTCCCACGAATGGATAAAACTTTTTTATGGGAACAATACGTTAATCCAGATAAAGATTCCGCAGAGACTCCAGTTTTTCCGGGCTAAGCTGAAGCTGGTTTTGCAGGTATTTTTCCACACCGCCAAACTCATTATCCAGTGTATCAAACACGGCCAGAATAAAAGCTTCTTCCACACCCATAAGGCGGCCAATAGTTTCCCGTATGGCAGGGTCAGGCACTTTGTTTTCCATAGCTTTCATAGTGTGGGCTATGGTTTCCTTTAAGAGTGTATTGGTTTTTAAAAAGTCTGCTATAATAAGTTCCCTTTCCGCCCCAAGCGCGCTGAGTAAAAGGGCTGTGCCTGTACCCACGCGGTCTTTGCCGCCTGTGCAGTGGTAAAGGGTAGCGCCGTCTTCAGCGGCAAGCAGCGCATCAAAAAAAACGCGCCATTGGCTCTGGCTGTAAGGGCTGCGTACAAGCTGCGGGAATATGCCTGTAAGAAAACCCACCATATCCTGTTTCATAAAGTCACCAAACTGGGATTCCATAGAGCCGCCCCCGCTGCTTATGCCGGGTATATCATATTCCAGCATGGGGACACGGGTATGGCTTACACCGGCTATAGCCGGGTCTGGCGCGCTTTGCACTTCCGCATCTGTACGAAAATCAATAATCCGCTTCAGGTTGTGTTTTTTGCACAGAATATCCTTATCATCCTGCGTAAGATTGTTTAGCATCCCACTGCGGATTAACCGGCACGGTTTTACTTTTTTTCCGCCCTTCACGGGGTAGCCACCCAGATCGCGTGTATTGGCAGCGCCTTTAAGGGGTATGCGCAGACCGGCAGTTTCCAGAATATTCGTTATACTGCTTGCCATTTTAAGCCTCCAATAGAATAATGGAATAATTCTCAACCTGCCCCCAACAGGCGGCAATGTCAAGACTTGGGGGCCCCAGTGGCAACAACACAGCCTTCTTGGCATTCTGCACAAAAAAGGTATACTCCCCCCACACCAAGGAAAAATTATGTCCCCAACCGCCCCCCTTTGCCCAAAGCCGGAAGATTTTTTGCTCTCTGCCTACACCTTTAACTTGCCGGAAAGCTCCATTGCCCAACAGCCGGCGGCAGAACGTGGCACATCCCGCCTTCTTGTTCTTGACAAAACAACAGGCTATATCCAACACAGCCTTTTTTCCCATCTGGCGGATTTTTTACCCCCCCATGCCCTGCTTGTTGCCAATAATACCCGCGTAGCCCCTGCCCGTATTGTAGGGCAACGCCCCCTTACACCCAACGGCGGCGGTGGCAAACTGGAAATATTACTTCTCACCCCGCCCGTTCTTTTAGAAGAAAGCGCCCAAACAGAACCCTTGCGTCAGGGTTTGCGCTCCACCCAGGCAGAAATTTTACTCAAACCCGCCAAATCCGTGCGCCCGGGGGAAACCCTTTTTTTTTGGTCCAAACAAGGAATTAGGCGCAGAAATTCTCTCCAAAGCAGAATTTGGGCAGGCACAGGCCCGTCTTTTTTGGCCTTCCAGCCTTTCCCTTTTAGACATCCTTTCCCGTATTGGCCAAATTCCTCTCCCGCCCTATATCAAACGCCCGGATGGCCCAGACAAAAACGACTCCACCCGCTACCAGACCATTTACAGCAGGCCGGACAAAGCCGGTTCTGTCGCCGCACCCACAGCAGGCCTGCATTTTGCCGAAGGCCAGAAGGAAAGCCTTATAGCCCAAGGCTTTGGCTGGGAAGAAGTAACCCTGCATGTTGGATACGGCACCTTCAGCCCCGTGCGCGAGGCAGATATCCGCCAGCACAGTATGCACACGGAATATGTGGAAATTTCCCCCTCTGTTTCTGCCAGCATCACCCAGGCCAAAAAAGACGGCCGCCCTATTATCGCCATTGGCACAACCGCCAGCCGCACCCTGGAAGGTGTTGCGAGCCTCCACAATGGGCATTTACCGCCAGAAGGTTTTAAAGGCGGCGTGAATATTTTTATTTACCCGGGCTTTCGATTCCACATTTTGGATGGGATGGTCACCAATTTCCATCTGCCGGAATCCAGCCTGCTTATGCTTGTTTCTGCCCTTGCCGGACGCGAAAATATTCTCCATGCCTACAGAGAAGCCATTACCGCCGGGTACAAGTTTTTCTCCTATGGAGACGCCACCCTGCTTCTGTAATGTTCTCTTTTTCCCAAAAGGGTTGCTGTATTAATTGCTTGAAGTTTACGGGTTTTGCCTCTATAGTTAAAACGCTTTTGTTTTATACCGAAGGACTTACTACTATGAGCAGGATTGAAATTAACGAGGCCAAATGCAAAGGGTGCCTTTTGTGCACCACTGTATGCCCTAAATCTCTTTTGCAGGTCTCAGACCGCACAAACGGACAGGGCTATAAAGTGGCAGAACTTCCGCCAGACCGTGTTGCTTCTTGCACAGCGTGCGCCTCCTGCGCCATTATGTGCCCCGACACAGCCATACGGGTCTACCGCTCCGCCAAAGGGGGTGCAGCATGAACGAACGCGCCCTTATTAAGGGGAACGAAGCTATTGTCCACGGCGCTATGGCTGCCGGTGTACGCGCCTATTTTGGGTACCCTATTACCCCACAAAACGAAATACCGGAACTTTTTTCCGCCCTTCTGCCCGCCGTGGGCGGCCAGTTTGTCCAGGCAGAAAGTGAAGTGGGCGCTATTAATATGCTGCTGGGTGCCGCCGCCACTGGCGTGCGCGCCATGGTAAGCTCCTCCGGGCCGGGTATCTCCCTTATGCAGGAAGGTATTTCTTACATGGCAGGCAGTGAATTGCCCGGCGTTCTTGTGAATATGGCCCGCGGCGGCCCAGGCCTTGGTGACCTTGGCCCCTCCCAGGGCGATTATTTCCAGGCTACACGCGGCGGCGGCCATGGCGACTACCGCACCCTTGTCCTTGCCCCCTCTACCTGCCAGGAATGCCACGATATGGCTATTCTGGCCTTTGATCTGGCCTTTAAATACCGTAACCCCGTCCTTATACAGGCGGACGCCATGGTGGGCCAGATGAAAGAACCCGCCGTCTGTCTGCCGCCTGCGCAGCCCTCTGTTTTTTACGACGGCGACGATACTATCCCCTGGCGTATAGAAGGTTTCCCCCCAGGCTCCCGTAAGCGCCGCCTGCTTAAATCCGTCTGGCTGAACGACAACTACCTTGCCGTCCGTACACGCCTTCTTTTGGATAAATACAATGCCATGCAAAAAGAAGCCATGGCAGAACACTTTGAAACAGCCGATGCCTCCCTTGTCCTTGTTGCCTTTGGATCTATGGGGCGTATAGCCAAAGCCCTTGTGGTCAAACTGCGCCGCGAAGGGAAAAAAGTGGGCCTTTTGCGCCCCCAGACACTTTTCCCTTTCCCGTCGCACGATCTGCAAAACCTCGCCGCACAAGGCAAACGCTTTCTTGTGCTGGAACAAAATACAGGCCAGATGATAGAAGACGTGCGCCTTTCCCTTTGGGAATCCCGCGCCCATGTGGACTGGTTTGGCCTTATGCCCGGCTTTTTCCCCAGCGAAAACGACATCACCGATGCCGTGGAAAATTGCTTAAAAGGGTAACTTTTGCCGGGGCAAAGTATTCTGCAGGGTGCCAGTAAAAGAACAGCACCGGTTGCCTTATAAAGGATTGTGTATGAGCGAAACACTTGTTTTTGATAAAACGCCCTCCCTTGAAGCGCGTAATACCCACTACTGCCCGGGCTGCCACCACGGCATAGCCCACAGGCTTGTTTGCGAAGTGATTGACGAAATGGGGCTTGCCGCAGATACCCTGCTTGTGGCTTCTGTTGGTTGCTCCGCCTTTATATACGACTATATGGCCTTTGACTGCATAGAAGCCCCCCACGGCCGCGCTTCTGCTGTTGCCACAGGCGTCAAAAGGGCAAGGCCAGACCGTATTGTTTTTGCCTACCAAGGCGACGGCGACTTAGCCTCCATAGGCCTTGCAGAAGCCATACACGCCGCCAACCGTGGCGAACGTATAGCCGTCTTTTTTATCAATAATACTGTGTACGGTATGACAGGCGGCCAAATGGCGCCTACCACCCTTGTGGGCCAAAAAACCACCACCACCCCCAAAGGCCGCGACGCTGCCTCAGAAGGTGGGCCCCTGCATATGGCAGAAATGATGGCAGGGCTGGATGGTGTGGTGTATTCCGCCCGTTGCGCCCTGGACAGTGTTGCCCATGTGCGAGAAGCCAAAAAAGCCATCAAAAAAGCGTTTGAAGCCCAATGCGGCAACCACGGGTATGGTTTTGTGGAACTTTTAAGTGGCTGCCCCACCAACTGGCGTATGGACCCCTTGCAGGCCAATGAACATATCGCAAAAGCCATGATACCCGCCTTCCCCCTTGGGGAATACAAAAATACCCTGCCGGCCTGAGGAGAATTGCCATGTACCATGATGTAACCATTGCAGGCTTTGGCGGTCAGGGTGTTTTGCTTATTGGCAATCTTCTGGCGCAGGCTGGTATGGAAAGCGGCCTTAATGTCACCTTTTTGCCCGTGTATGGGGCAGAAATGCGCGGGGGTACAGCCAATTGCACAGTTGTGCTTTCTTCCGACCCTATAGGCGCCCCTATGATAGCCAAACCTCTCAGCCTTATCCTGCTTAACGAACCCTCTCTTGTAAAATTCCAGCCCAACCTCAAAGAGGGCGGCGTGCAAATAGTGAATAAATCACTTATAGCAGAAAGTTTACTGGACGCCGGCAAGCGCACCGTGTATGTTCCTGTCAACGAGATGGCGGAAAAAATTGGAAGCTCCAAACTGGTGAATATGGTGGCTCTTGGCGCCCTTATTAAAGCCACGGCATGCCTGCCCCTGGATACCGTTAAAGAAGCCCTCAAAAGCACCATTTCCAAGCACTACCAACATCTTATTGAGCAAAATGCCCTGGCCCTTCAGGCCGGGTACGACTTTGCCTGAGCCCATAAAGCCCCTGCCTTGCGTTTACCACGCAAAACAGGACAAAGGAGTAGAGTATGATAAACGCGCTCCAAAATGCTGCCTCCGCCATGGACGCCTTTGCAACAGGCGTGCAGGGCAATGCCTATAACATTGCCAATGTGAACACAAACGGCTTTGACCCTGTTTCTGTCAACTACCAAAGTGGCCCTGCCGCCGGAGAAAACCCCCGTCTGGAACAGGGTGTGTTGCCCATTGTCACCAGGCCCGGCAGTTTTTCCCCCTCCGGCTCTGCCCCCGGTGAAACAGACACTGTTTCCTTCAGCCCGGAAGCTATGGCCCTTGCCAACCCCAGTAATACGGACATTGCACGGGAAATGACCGGCATGATAAGCAACCAGAGAGCCTTTGAGGCTAATGCCGCCACCATCCCCACCCAAGACCAGATGCTGGGCACTATTATTAATATAAAAAGCTGACATGAGCCTTTTACACCCTACCAAGCGGGAAAAACAGCGCGCGGAGGATGCAGAGTCCGCCATGCGCCCAGCTGGTACACGCCAGCTCCTGATGTTGTGCCTGCTGGTAGGGGTGTTTTTTTTGTATTCCTGGAACTTTGAACGGAAACTTGAAGCTATAGAAGCCAAAAACACCTTCTATGACGAAAAGAAAATGCTCTCCCAGGAAGACCGGCGCTCTGTAGGCCGCAAAGTTGCAGAGTTTAAACGCATGTGGGGCGTGGAAGCGCGTGTTGCTATATTTGAAAGCACTATCCTTATTCCCCGTATGCAGGGTACTATGCTTTTTATTGGCATCCGCCCACCTGTGCAGGAAAAAAATTTCCAGTCTGCTGAGGCCCGTATTGCTGTTTCCGGTCTGCTGGCCCCACTTTTGGAAAATACACGCCCCCTTGAAAGGGATTTGGAACTGTGCCTGGAAATTGCCGATACGGCTGGTTGCCTGAACGAAAGCATTGGTTCTGTTTCCAAGGTGCTGGCCGAAACAAAGGCCACAAACACTCACAGATAAAAGGATACTGTATGCGTAAAGACAGGCTTGTTTTTGCTACAAAGGAAGCCATGCTTACATGGCTTGCCACCCTTGCGGACAAGGCAGATATCTACGCACCCAGGCAAGAAGGCAAAGCGACTCTTTTCCGCCCCTGCTCCAAAGCCTCCCTGCAGGAGGCAGATGCGGAAACTTTGCTTGCCCGTGCCACTGTTGCGCCTAAAAACCTTGTTTTTCCCCAGGCAGAAACCCTGCTTACCTACCATAAGGGCAAACCGGAAGACCAAAACCCCGCCTCCCTCGCCCTTTCCACCCCCCTGGAAACAACAGACAAACCCCGTATCCTTTTTGGCGCACGCCCCTGCGACGTAAAAGGCTTTGTTGTGCTGGACCGCCCCTTTCTGGAAGGCCCCTTCAAAGACCCCTATTACGCCAAATTGCGCAATTCCCTGGCTATTATCACCCAAACTTGCCCTTCCGCCTTCTCCACATGCTTTTGTAACTGGACGGGCGGTAGCCCCACCTCAGAAGAAGGCTCCGATATCCTCTTTACGTCCATAGAAAACGGCTTTGTTTTCTCCCCCATTACAGAAAAAGGCCTCTCCCTTCTGGAAAATGCCGGCTTCTCCCCCGCCACAGAAGCCCAAATAAGCGCCTGCGACAATGCCCAGGCACGCGCAGCAGAAACCCTGCCCCCGCCTTCTACCCTTACCCGTGTGCCGGAAGCCATTGCCAGCCGCTTTGCCGATACCACCTTTTGGGAAGAACAAACCGTTAAATGCCTCTCCTGTGGCGCATGCACCTACCTTTGCCCCACCTGCCAATGCTTTACTATATCGGACGAAGGCTCCAGCCAGGACGGCAAACGCCTGCGTAGCTGGGATACCTGCATGTCCCCCCTCTTCACCCGTGAAGCCAGCGGCCATAACCCGCGGCCAGATAAAGCCGCCCGCATGCGCAACCGCATCAGCCACAAGTTCAGCTACTACCCCACCAATTATCCGTCTGACCCCTCCGCAGAAGAACCCCTTTTCTCCTGTGTTGGTTGTGGCCGCTGCATCCGCTCCTGCCCCGTCAGTCTGGACATCCGCTCTGTTGTTGCCCAGGCTGTAAATGGCGCCACCCTCTCCACTGCCCCCACCACACAGGCAGCCGCCCCTTCCCCATCCTCTTCTGCCGCCCAGCCTACACCCGCAGATGACAACCAGAACACTTCTTCCAAAAAATCCAACAACAAGGGGAAAAAATAATGTCCCAGGAATGCGCCTGCCATACCAACCCCTATGCACCCTACGCAGCCACCGTGCTGGAAGCCATACAGGAAAGCCCCACCATACGCACCCTGCGTGTGCGCTTTGATGACGAAGAAGCCTGGAAAACTTTTACCTATAAACCCGGTCAGGTTGGACAACTTTCCGTCTTTGGCGTGGGAGAATCTACCTTTGTTATCAATTCCCCCCCATCCTGCAAAGACTACCTCCAGTTTTCCGTCATGCGTACAGGCGAAGTCACAAACGCCATCCATACCCTCAAAGCAGGCGATAAAGTAGGCGTGCGCGCCCCCCTTGGCAACCACTTCCCCTGCGAACTCTGGCACGGCAAAAACCTGGTTTTTGTAGGCGGCGGTATTGGTATGGCCCCTATCCGCACCATACTTCTCCATGTGCTCGAAAATGCCAAAGATTACGGCAAAATCCAGCTTCTCTACGGCGCAAAATCCCCTTCCGATATGGCCTTTATGGCAGACGTGCAAAACTGGCTTGCAGATAGCCGCCTGACCACCACCCTTACCATAGATAACCCCGCAGAAGGCTGGCCGCATAAAGTGGGCCTTATCCCCAATATTCTTAAAGAACTTGCCCCAAAACCCGATAATACCATAGCCGCCCTCTGCGGCCCGCCAATCATGATTAAATTTACCCTCGCGGCCCTTGTGGAATTAGGCTTCCCGCGTGACCAAATTTATACAACCCTGGAACGCAGAATGAAATGCGGGATAGGTATATGCGGACGCTGTAATATAGGCGGGAAATATATATGCCTTAACGGCCCCGTCTTTACCCAGGCAGAACTGGATATGCTCCCTGCCGAGATGTAGGGAAGTAGGGGGGAGTTTTGGGGGGGGGGGAAAAATTTTTTGTGAACAAAAAAGTTTTCCCTTCCCCCAACCCCCCTTCCCTTTCAAAAAAAACTTTGTCATTCACTGCGTAACCATTGTATGGAAGGAGAAATTTTATGGAACTTTCTACGCTTCTTATGGTACGCGCATTTTTTGGATGGGGATTTCTTATTAACACAGGCATCGTGCTTGTGTGGTTTTTATTGTATACATTTTGCAAACCATGGCTTTCTTTATTCAACAAAATGTTTAATTTGTCGGATGCTGTTGTGCCTACCATACACTATTGCGGGATAGCGTTGTATAAGCTGTTGAACATGGTTTTTTTTCTTACCCCGTTTTTGGTGCTGACAATTTTCTTTTTATAAAAAATAAAAATTCCCGAAAAAATCGAGCCTGCTCGATTTTTTCGGGAATGGGCAAAGTGCGTCCTCGCTTCTTTGATAGGAGGACGCGGTATTTTCCAGTTCACCAAGCACCCTC
>CAZJOG010000011.1:0-24783 GCA_964547565.1 uncultured Desulfovibrionaceae bacterium | reverse complement strand
GATATCCGCCTTATTCCACACCAGCAGGCATTTTTGCGGGTTAAGTCCAAGGGCCTGTTCCAGAGAAAAATCTGGCGCATGGGCAAGCTGTGCCCCATCCACAAGCAGGAGCACAAGGGCGGCTTCTTGCATACGCGTATGGCTGCGTGTAATACCTTCCTGCTCCACCGGGTCGGGGTTTTCCTGCGCGGGGCGCAGACCGGCTGTATCGACAAGGCGCACAGCCAACCCATTTATCTGGCACAATTCTTCCAGATAATCCCGCGTGGTACCTGCGTATGGGCTGACAATAGCGCGGTTGCGGCCCAAAAGGGCATTCATAAGACTGGACTTCCCCGCGTTAACGCGGCCTGCCAGTACACATACCGGGCCTTCCATGAGGGGTTTGTTGCGTATATACGCAGACAAAAGATTTTCCAATTCTTGCAGGACAAGCGGAAGTTCCTGCTCCAAAAGGGGCAAGGCTTCACTTTCTTCTTCCGAAAAGTCCAGATCCGCGCACAGTCTTTGGCGTAAAAGTTCCAGCCTGTCCCGCAGGTTCCGGATTTTTTTGCCAACAAGGCCATCCAGTTTGGCAAGCGCCAGACGGGCGGCCTGCGGTGTAGGCGCATTAATAAGGCTTGCTACGGCTTCTGCCTGGGAAAGATCCAGCTTGCCGTTCATAAAGGCGCGGCGCGTAAATTCCCCCCTGCCTGCCGGGCTGGCGCCTGCCTCGTATAAACGCCCAAGCAGGGTATTAAGCAGGACATAGCCCCCATGGGCTTGTATTTCCACCACATCTTCCCCAGTAAAACTTTTGGGGCCAGGCATATACACCAGCATGGCTTCATCCAGTTTATGCCCTGCGCTGTCCAGCACATGCCCATAGGTGAGCATACGGGGTACAGGTGCCAAACCATGGGCAGGCAGAAAAACCTGCTGGCCTATACGGAGGGCTGCCGGGCCACTGACACGGATAACACCAATGCCACCATTCCCCGGGGGAGTGGCAATGGCGGCGATGGTGGAAAAGGATGGCTGGGGCATGGTGGCAGGCGCGTGGTAGCAAGAGATTATTGGGCGTTTTCTGCTGGTGCGGCTTCTGGTGAGGCCGGAGTTTGTTCGGCTGCTTCTGTGGGAGCGGCTGCCGGAACTTCTGCCGGAGTTTCTGGCACACTTTCCCCGGCTTTTTTCAGTTCATCCGCAATAAGAGCCCGCATGTCCGGGGTAACATCCGGCAGAGTAAGCGCGGCTTTTAAGTGGGTGATGCCTTTTTCTTTTTCGTCCAGGCTGTATAAATACAAAATACCCAGGCTAAAGCGTGTGCTGGCTGTGTCTGCCAGTTTTAAAGCCCTCTCAAGAGATTCTGCTGCTTCTGTATTCTGGCCCAGCTGTGCCTGTATAATACCTTGGTAATACTGGGGTTCAGGAGCGGAAGGCGCAGCCATAAGGGCCCTGTTCACATAATCTTGCGCGCCGGAAAAGTCACTCTGGCGCAAATACACTTCCACAAGGCTCAGCAGGGTAACGGGGTCATCGGGGTTTGTCTGCAGGGTTTGCACAAGGCTTGCCACTTCCTGCGACATGCCCATCTGGGTAAGAGCTGCGGACATTTCCACAGGCTCGGCAGGTGTTGGTATTTTTACCAAAACATTTTCCGAAAGGCGATAAAGCACGGAAGACATAATAATAAGTGCCAGGCATATGGCAATAGTCAGTATAAGGGGACGCGAAGACTGATGGGGCATGATACTTCCTTGAGTATAAAGGCTTACTAGTCCAAAAGGTGAAGGCGTTTTGCCAGTGTTTTTTGTTTGTTTGCAAGAAGGGCCAGGTAACCCCCTATGCCCAGCCACAGGGCGGCATTGGCAAAAGCAAACCAGAGAAAGGGAGAAGGCATACTACTATCCTTATTCAGGGGTTTTGTCTTCTTGCTGCATGGTTTCTGCAAAAGCGGCTTCCAGCAGAAGCTGACGGGAACGGTAAAGGGTAAGGGCAAACCACAAAAGACCAAAACAAAGCACACAGGCAATGGCTGTAAAGGCCATTTCCGGTTCAAGCCCGCCGCCTTTTGAGGCAAAAACTGCCGGGTGTATAGAGCGCCAGAGTCTGGCGGATAAAAAGACCAGAGGAACATCCAAAAAACCCACCAGACTTATCACCGCGCATACAGTGGCTTTGCGGCCCGGGCGCATATCCATGCCACGCAGGGCTAAAAAACCGGCGTATATAAACCAGAGTATAAGGGTTGTGGTGAGGCGCGGGTCCCACGTCCACCATGTGTTCCAGGAATAACGGGCCCATATGGAACCAGTGATGAGCGCAAGTGTTGCAAGCACCATGCCCACTTCTACACTGGCATGGCTTATGGTGTCCCAGAAGGGGTTTTTGGTTTTAAGGTAAAGGCCGCTTGCCAGAGCGCTGACAAAAAAACTGCCAAAACACCACCAGGCAACAGGCAGGTGGAAATAAAAGATTTTTTGTACAACACCCATGGAACTTTCCAAAGGCGCATAAAAAAACACAAGATACTGGCAGAGGGCCATAAACAGGCCGCCAAAGATTGCCAGCTGGGCAAGGGGAAAAGCAAAAATTCTGCGGGTTTTATCCATAATAAGGCCGTGTTAAAGAAAAAGGCTAGTCATCGCCCGTGTAAAGAAAAGGAAACAACACCAAAGGCAGGGCAAAAAAAAGCGCGTCAAATGCGCCAACAAGGCCAAGCCAGGAAAAAAAGTCCCCTTCTGGCCCGGCGGCTGTAAAAGCTTGGGTTAAAAGACGTATGGCCGCCAAAAGCAGGGGGACAAGCAAGGGAAAGAGCAAAAGGCTTAAAAGAGATTCTTTGCCATGTTGCCCGGCGCACAAGGCACCAAGCAGTGAACCCAGACAGGCTATGCCTGTGTCCACAAGCAAAATGGTAAGAAAAACAAGGTGAACAGCGAGTATATCCTGCCCCAGAAATACCACTATGGCAGGCAAAAACACCACCTGCGCAAAAAGAAGCAGGCACACAGCCGCAAAAGCCTTGCCCAGCCATATTGTCTGCACAGGAAGGGGTAAAAGCAAAAGGCCGAATTTAGCCCCGTTTTTTTCTTCCAGTCCGTACAAAGAGGTTGATACCATAGTTTGACAGAAAAGGGAAGAAAGCCAGAACATGGTAGCTGCCGCTTCAGGTGGCAGTTTTTCGCCTGTACCTTGGGAGAGACTGAAAAGAAAAATAAGTAAAAGACCCAATAAAAGCGATTGGATAAGGGCACTGCCACTGCCGGAGGCCAGAAGGCGCAGGTCTTTTCCGGCAAGAACCAAAGCGCTACGCAACATGGTTTTCTCCAGAAAAGGTGGGAAGGTTTTTTTTGTCAGGCAAAACGGACGATTCAGGTGACACAGGTGGTGCTAATACGTTTTCTGCCCGCAATTTCCTGTTTTCCAGTATATAAAGGCCGGTAGCCTGGGCCTGGTCTGTTTCCACATCATGGCTTATCCACAAGGTGGCGGCGCCTGCCTGCTGGCGCGTTTGCACAAAATCTTTCAGCATACGGCGTGAAGGCATGTCCAAACCTGTTGCTGGTTCATCCAAAAGCAGTAAAAGCGGTTTTTGGATAAAAAGTTTGGCAAGGGCCAGTTTTTGGCTCATACCGCGGGAATATGTACCGGCTTTTTCCAGCGCGGCTTTTTCCAGACCTGTGGCACGCAAAGCTTCCATGCAGATTTTTTCCGTATGGTTGTCCGCAGGCAGAAATTGCCCCATTTTTGCCCAGAAAACAAGGTTTTCCAAGCCGGAAAGCCCATCGTACATGCCGGATGTATGGCCCAGATAGCCCACTTTTCCCTGGGGGATAAAAAGCTCCACCTCCCCTTCGGTAGGGGGAAAAAACCCCGCCAGTATTTTCATAAGGGTGGATTTTCCCGCGCCATTAGGGCCGGCAAGCAGGGTGACATCCCCAGCTTTTAACGCCATATGGACGCCGCCAAAGATTTGGCGCACGCCATATTTGTGCCCTGCGTCTCTGGCTTCTATCACCATGGCAGGCTGCGGGAGAGGGGTGGTTGCCATACGTTATTTACTCTGGTGTATCCACATTGCCTGTGGTATCTGGGGTATCCGTTTTTACGGGATTGCCAAGATTGCCGGAATTGGCGGCATGGGCAGGGGCAGTGCGTAGCCCGGGTTCTGCCACATGCACCCCCCGTTTTTGCATACCTTCAAGATCCATAATCACCACATGCACCCCCATGGTGCTGACAGTAAAACCACTGACGGGTGATTTGGGAAATTCTTCCACCACCTCCCGTTCCGGGGCTTCCAAAAAAGCCTCGTAAATGGCGGGTTCCACATAAATATAGGTGACAGAGTCCTGGGGGTTTCTGGCAATGGCAGAGCTTACTTCTGTCAGGCGCTGCTGGATATCTTCTTCACTGTTGCCTGCGCGCGCAAGGGAAATAAGATCCCAGGAGAGGGTGGAGGCATCCGCCCGTATAAGCACATAGGGGGAGTGCTGGTAACCGTCTACCGCGGCGTCAATATAACTGCCGTCTGGTTTACCGCTCAGTGTAATCACTTCCAGCAAATTTTCTTCAAAAAGAAAAACGCCCTGCCAGTCTTTGCCGCCAAAACTTACAGTTGCGCACAGTGTGTCTTCCCCTTGTTTGGGCGTGTAGTTTTTGCAGGGTTCTGTGGCTTTAAACTCCACCACATCCCGTGTTATCCCCAGAGGGAAGTCGGAAATATGGGGGGCGGCTGCCTGTGCGCCTGTGCAAAACATACCGCAAAAAACAAGGGAGAGCATGGCTTTTTTCATAAAAATCCTTGGGTGAGAGATTTTTTGCTTATTCGGGTTTGCCGGGGCCAACTGTCAGGGTATAGGCTTTTGCCGGGTCCAGATATTTTTGGGCAATGTCCATAATTTCCTGCGCTGTCACCTGTTGCACTTTTTCCAGCCGTTCCTGCTGGCCGTTAAGGGGGCGCATATGCACAAGCTCTACGGCGGCATTTAAGGCGCGTCGGGCGAGTTTTTGGTTGGAGGCGTAAAAAGAGTAGGAAAGGGAGGTTTTGGCGCGGTTCAGTTCTTCCTGGGGGATGGGTTTTGTGCGTAAATCTTCCAGTATTTGCTTAAACACCGCTTCTGAACGGGCAAAAGTGGCGGGGTCTGTCAGGGCAAAAAAGAACATCAAACCAATGCTTGAACCATACATGCCGCTGGCCTGTACCACATAGCCCAAACTTTCCGCATCTCTGCCAAGCTCAAACACAGGGCCGGAAAGACCGGAAAGGTAGGCGTCCAGCGCGGCAAAGGCAGGGTATTCCTCATCCAAAAGATTAACGGCCGGGAATACCATGGAATATATCCCCTGGTTGCGTTCTTCCATGGGGAAATTATGGCTTTTTTCTGCCCGCCAGGCAGGGGCTGGCAAAGATTCCAGTGTGCCTGTGGGCACAGGCAGGGTATGGGCAAAATCCAGTATGGCTTTTTTATCAAAATCGCCTGCAACTACCAAAAACCAGGGCATGGTGGCCTGTTCTTTCCAGAAAGCCCGAATATCCGAATCTGTAAAAGATTTTACAGATTCTTCCGTGCCGGCAACATGGTTACCATACACACTGCCCGGGAATAACCACGGCATGTTTTCGGAAAAATAAAGGCCCTCTGGTGTTTCTTTCATACTTATAAGGCCTGCCAGAGTTTCACGCCGCAGGCGTTCTCTGTCTTTTTCTGCAAAAGCCGGGTTTTGTAAAACATCTTCAAAAAGGGAGAGCATGGCGGCGCTGTTTTTGGTGGGGCCGTCCAGCAAAAAACCAAAATAATTAAAGCTGGATGTACCAGAAAAAGACGCCAGATTTTCCGCCAGATAAAGGCTAAGTTCCTGCGGATTACGGGAGGTTGTGGCTTCTGCCATAAGGGAATTGGTAAATTCCGCCAGCCCCTGTTTGGGAGAATCCGGGCCAAGAAGGCGTTCTGCGCCTGTAAAGGTAAGGGCTACAGAAAAATATGGGAGGGTGTTGTCCGGCATAAGCACCACGGTACGCTCATTCCCAAGGTGGATAATTTCCAGCTCTCCCTGTGTGTTTGCCTGTGGTTGTTCTTTTTTCTCAGCCGCGGGCCATACGGTTTCTGCGGTTTTTTCAAAAAAGCCTGCCTCTGGTGTTTTGCCTGTGGGTATAACAAGGCTCAGGGCCATATTATCTGGCTGTATCCATGTATTAAGGTATTGCTGCAGGCTTGCGCGGTTTACCCTTTGCAAAGCGTATACGCCTTGTGTATCCAGAGGGTCATTGCGGTTAACAAGCACATTGTAGCCCAGCATGGTAGCAAGGTGGCTGTATGTTTCCTGGCTGCGTTCATGCGCATTTTCCAAATTCGCTTTGGCACGTTCAATATCTGCGTCTGTAAACGCATCCACAGACAGGGTGGAAAGTTCTTTGAGCAGGGCCTCCCAGAAGGCTGGCAATTGTTCCGCATCCAGATACGCGCTGATCATAAACGCGCCTGTCAGATCGGCAGAAAATGTGCCGGCGGATATGGCATCCACCAGAGGTGTTTCAAAGCGGAATTTTTTTGTCAGCAGGGAAGTGTTGTCTCCCCCCAGCAGATACGAAAGCACCACGGATTCATTGATATTGCCTTCACGGTTACCGGGGCCGGGAAATGCCAGAGCCAGACTGACCTTGCCATAGGGTTTTTCTTCTGCAATAACCTTAAAACCCCGGAAAGACGTTTGGACAGGTTGGGGTACCTGGGTGGAAACAGTATTTTCATAAGAACCAAAAATTTCACGGGCATAGGCGATTACATCGTTTTTCTGCACATCCCCCACGACAACCAACACCATTTCCTGGGGGGTGTAACGCCTATCCATATACGCGCGTATACTTTCCGGCGTGAGTGCCCGCAGGGTTTTTTCAGACCCTATAATAAGGTGTTCATAAGGTGTACCGGCAAAAATAACAGGCTGAAGCTGTTCCGTCACCCTGCTGTTGGGATTATCCTCGTACATTTTCATTTCCGCGATTACCACTTCCCGTTCTGCGTCCACATCTTCAGGCCGCAAAAGGGGGTCAAAGGCGTAATCGCGCATACCTTCCACGCCAATTTTCCAGCTTTCGGCAGGCATATCTGTTACATAACAGGTGCGGTCCATACCCGTGAAGGCATTTATTTGTGCGCCTGCCTGTTCCAGTTTGGAAGCAGGGCCCTTGGGGGCGGTTTTGGAACCTTTAAAGAGCAGGTGCTCCAGAAAATGGCTTACGCCCGCTTCTTCCGGGTTTTCCCATGAAGCGCCTGCCCGCACACAAAGACGCACGGAGGCAAGCGGGAAACGGCTGTCTTCCAGCACCACCACATCCATACCATTAATAAGGCGGGTGATAGAAACATCCTCATTTTGGCGTGCATCTGCCGTGGCAGGCGAAAAAAAACTAAGGAACAAAAAAGCAAGTAACAAGGGATAATGCATAGCGTGTGTTCGCTGCATACTATTTTCTCCTACAGACAGAAAACCGGAAGAGGGTATTCGTGTAAAACAGGTTAAAGATTATTTTTGTATACCCAGTTCTTTGGCAAGGGGGGTAAGAGCCTGTATGCCAAGGGTAAGAAAATCCGATAATTCAAAGCCGGCTTTTTCGCAGTCTTTAATAGCCTCGCGGTTGACGGAAGCGGCAAAAGCTTTGTCCTTCATCTTTTTTTTCAGGCTGGAGGCCTCCATGCCTTCAATACCCGTGGGGCGGACAAGCGCCGCGGTGATAATAAGCCCTGTCAGGGTTTCTGCGGCCCGCAGGGCATAATCCATTTGGCTTGTGCAAGGGGCATTATTTTTTTCATAATTATGGGCCCGTATAGCGCAAAGTGCGTATTCCGGCAGTATGTCCCGGAGTTTTTCTGCCCCGGAAAGCCCGTGCAGCGCAGGGTTTTGCGCAGTTTCCGGGTAATCAATATCGTGCAGCAGACCAGCTGTTGCCCATACGGTTTCTTCTTCCGCGTCTTTGCCAAGGCGCTGGGCTATGGCCCGCATAATAGCTTCACTGGCCAGCCCGTGCTGGTACAGATAGGGTTCAGGCGCATTATTGTGCAAAAGCTGTAATAAAGCAGCGTGATCCTGCATGGAAAACCTCCGTGGAACATTTGGCGTTCCGGCTAAACAGGCAGTTTTATATGTTCATCTACCCCACTATAGCCGATTTTCTCCCAGAGGGGAACAGGCAGAAAGAAGGTAATTTTAATTATGAAAAATAAGTGGGTTATCATTGGCTTTGCCCACAGGGCGGGGCAAAATAGTAAAAGCGCATTTTGCGCATATTGACAGGACGCTCTAAACACATAAAGAGATTCACCCGAAAAGAAAGGAATGGTGTAAGACAAATATGCGCATTTTTAACATAAAACAGATGTTTAGGCAGAAAAAAAACAATACAGGAAACAAAAAAAACATTTTTTCGTTTTGTTGCGGGCTTGTCAAAACGCAGAAAGCCTTTTATATTGAAAGCTCCTTTGATTTTTGCCCGCGGAAAAGTTTCAGGATCTATTCCCCCCTACGGAATTATTTTTTTATGAAAACAGATAAAAAAACACGCTTTCCTGTCCAGATCCAAGCTCCACTTGTTCTGCTCTCTGTAGAAGATGCGGCTGTTTTCCAATCCTTGTTTTTTTACATTTTGATAGGCGCTGCGATTATTCTTATTGCAGGGACCATATACGGCAAAATGACCGCGCGGACTATGGACCCTTTTATTTTAAAAGAAAAACCCGAAGACCTTTTTGATCTTGCCATGAACCGCGACGAACGTTTTGATATTGCCCTCAGCCATGGTTCCACGGCAACCTACTGGCCTTACAGCGGGAAATGCAGCAAAATTAAACGCAAAACAATTGTGATAGATACACGCCTTGCAGAACTACCCAAAAAACTTGTGGGCGCGCGAGTTCAGGTAAATTTTCAACTTATTTACGGCGCAAAACAACTTTTTTTGCAGTTTGAAAGCTCTGTTGCCAGTGCCTATAATACGGGCAAAGGGTATGCGCTGGAAGTGCGTATTCCCCGTTATGTTGTGCAAAACCAAAAACGGCAGTTTTTACGCCTTGAAATGGAACCTGCCCTTCTTGGCCCTGTGGTTGCCTGGCCTCTTAAACCTATTACGCCAGAACCCAAACATGCACGGGAACTGGGTGCCCCCAAACTTGGGTTTAACAGCACTCTCAGAAACCTGCGTGTGATTGATATTTCCGCCACAGGCATTGGTTTTCGTATTGCCCATTACCCGGCTGTGCTTTTTAAACGCGAAATGCCGTTTGTTTTTCTTATAAGCCTTAAAAATATGCGCTCCAAAGTGCCCCTTTCGCTCTGGTTGTACGCCAAGGTGCGGTATGTTTATTCCCCCAGCGCAAAGGACGATGTAAAGCTTGGCGCCAGCATAGAAAAATGGGCGTATGTGCAGCGTGGCCCCACCCAGGGCCAGATTGCCTGGCACAGAACCGGTAAGGAGGGGGAAGTGCTTCCCCTGCTTTCATGGATACAGGAGGCGCAAAACCAGGCCAACCTTATCCGTGTGGCGCGTAATGACGCTGAACGTGAGGCAACCCAAGCCCTTCAGCCTGAAAAAGAGCATGAGGAAAAGAAAAAACACCATGTTTCCGTGGCAGTTTAATGCCCCCTGTGCCATGCGCTTTGCTGTGCAGGTTGTATAAATCTTTAACAAAGGAGTTTATTTTGGACGATGACACCCACAGTACTGGCCTGTGGTCAAAACTGACCAATATCTTCACAGCAAAAAATGAAGATAACCTCGAACAGGCCATTCTGGAAGCGCAAACTGACGGGGAACTTAAAGCGGAAGAAGGCTCTATGCTGCTTTCTATCCTTACTCTGGATGAACTGCAGGTGCAGGACATCATGACCCCCCGCACGGATATAGAATGTATTCCCTCGCACACCACCCTGCGAGACGCCGGCGCGGCTATTGCGGAAACCGGCCATTCACGCCTGCCTATTTATCAGGAAACCCGGGATAATATTATTGGTATTGCTTATGCCAAAGATATGCTGCCATACCTTATTTTCCCGGAAAAACACAGCGAGCCAGTCAACAGTATTATGCGGCCGCCTTTTTTTGTGCCGGAAACCAAAATAGCAAGTGAACTTTTACAGGAATTCCGCGGTCGTAAAACCCACCTCGCTATTGTTGTGGATGAATACGGCGGTACATCCGGCCTGGTTACCATTGAAGACCTGCTGGAAGTTATTGTGGGGGAGATTGAAGATGAACACGACGCCCCCCGCGAAGAAGAAATAACAAAAATTGCGGAAAATGAATATGATATAGCAGGCCGCGCGTTTTTGGAAGACTTGGAGGAATACGGCCTTTTGCTGGAATCTGAAGAAGTGGATACCCTTGGCGGGTACCTGAGCTTTATTTGCGGCCATGTACCCCAGGAAGGCGAAGAAATTCGTGTGGGGGAATGGGTTTTTAAAGTCACGGAAGCAGACGCCAAACAAATACGCAAAATCCACGCCAGCAAGTCTGACGAAGAGCCTGGCGACGAAAGTTGAGGCAGGGGGATATGGGGGCAGTTTTTTTATGCCCCCACCCCCATCTTTTTTTAGTTTTTTTACCCAGTACGGTATGTCAGATTCTCCCCCTGTTTCCGCTTCCTTTGTCCCTGCCCTTTTTTCCTGGTTTTCCGCTGCCCGGCGCCCTTTGCCCTGGCGGGTGGCGTACAGCCCCTACCATGTGCTTATTTCAGAAACCATGCTCCAGCAAACCCAGATGGAGCGTGGTGTTGCGTATTTTCTACGCTGGATAGAGCGTTTCCCTACTATTTTTGATGTGGCAAATGCCCATGAAGAAGATATTCTGCACGCCTGGGAAGGCTTGGGCTATTACCGCCGCGCGCGCCTTTTGCATGCCACGGCCAAAGCTATTGTAGAGCGCCATCACGGGGAAATACCGCAAACAAAAGAGGAACTTCTGGCTTTGCCCGGCATTGGGGAGTACACAGCGGCTGCTATTTTGGGCATTGCCCACAGGCAGGATACGGTGACTGTAGACGCCAATGTTTTGCGTGTTTTTTCGCGCCTTTTTGATATAGCAGACCCGGTAGACAAACCTAAAACCAGAAAATACATAGAAGAAAAAGCCCGGGCTTTTCTGCCACAAGGCCAGGCCCGCGAATATAATGAAGCCCTTATGGAATTTGGGGCGCTTATGTGCCGCAAAGTGCCCAAATGCACGGAATGCCCGCTCACGGTATTTTGCCTTGCCTGTTTGCATGGCACACAAAAACAGCGCCCTGTTCTTTCTGCCAAAGCTTCCGTTATCCCTGTATATGGGCTGTATGGTGTGCTGCGCCTTGGTGCGCGTTTTTTAGTACGGCAAAGGCCGGAAAATGGCCTCTGGGCAAAACTGTGGGAATTTCCCGGTTTTATAGCAGAAGGGGAATGCCCGCCTTCTGCGGATGCGGCGCAGTGTTCGCTTATGCCTTTGGCCTTTGGTCAGGAAAATTCTCCCCAAGACAGAGAAAAAGTGTTAAAAAAATATTTTAAGGAAGAACTGGGGCTGGATGTCGCCGTGCGCCGCACCCTTTCCCCTGCGCAGGGGATAACACACACGTTCACCAACCATGCGTTAAAAGCGCATTTTTTTGAGCTTGTCTTGCTGGCCGGTTCGCCGTATACACAAGGGCGGCTTGTGGAAAAAGCGGAGCTGGAAGCTTTGGCTATGCCGGCTTTTCACAGAAAAGCTCTTACACGGAATATTAACGTATAATGGCAGGAAGCGTATGGAAAATCAGCAAGTTTTTTGGGTGGAAGGCGATGGCATTGGGCCGGATATCTGGGCGGTTACCCGTCCGGTGCTGGATGCAGCCGTAGAAACGGCCTATGCCGGCAAACGCCGTATAGATTGGGTGGAACTGCTTGCAGGGGAAAAAGCCCTTGCCCGTACAGGGGAACTGTTGCCGGATGCCACCATCCACACTCTGGAAGAAGCGCAAAAAAACGGTTCTGCCGTGGCTATTAAAGGCCCGCTCGGCACGCCGGTTGGTACGGGTTTTCGCAGCCTTAACGTAGCGTTGCGCCAGATATTTGATCTTTACGCCTGTATCCGTCCTGTGCGTTATTTCCCCGGTATTGTCAGCCCTGTTAAACACCCTGAACTTGTGGATATGGTGATTTTTCGAGAAAATACAGAAGATGTTTACGCAGGCATTGAATACGCCGCCAAAACACCGGAGGCGGAAATTCTGGCCGCCACACTTAGCCAGTTTGGGGCAAAACTGCCCAAGGATGCCGCCATTGGTGTAAAGCCTATGTCGGAATTTGCCTGTAAACGCCTTGCGCGGTGTGCTGTGCAGTATGCTTTGGATAATGCCCTGCCCAGTGTTACCCTTGTGCATAAAGGCAATATTATGAAGTACACGGAAGGCGCGTTCCGTGGCTGGGGATACGAAGTTGCCGCAGAATTTGGCGAAAAAGTGATTATGGAAAAAGACTATTTTGCCACCTCTGACGGTGCGGATTCCCCGTATAAAGACCCCCGCGGCCGTGTAATTATTAAGGATAAAATAGCGGATGCCATGTTCCAGGAAGCCTTGCGCAGCCCCCAAAATTACAGTGTGCTGGCCACACCTAACCTGAATGGTGACTATCTGTCCGATGCCCTTGCGGCGCAGGTTGGGGGTCTTGGTATGGCCCCGGGCGTGAATATGTCCGACACGCTTGCTTTTTTTGAAGCCACCCACGGTACAGCCCCCAATTCTGTGGGCAAAGACCGCGCTAATCCTTGCAGTTTGTTACTTTCCGGTGCGCTTATGCTGCGTCATATGGGCTGGCAGGAAGCGGCAATCCGTGTGGAAAATGCCGTGCAAGCCTGCATAAACGCCAAAACCCTCACCCCGGACCTTGCTAAACCTATGCAGGCAGAAGGCAATCAAGCGCAAGCTGTTTCCTGCTCCAAATTTGGGGAACTTTTATTAGGGTATGTGAAAGCCTGATTTTGCTCTATGTATTTTGCATAATACAGATTCCTGGATCCATTTTTTGTGGCTGGACAAGCGGCCTGTTTATTGTGTAAAAGAAGAAAAATTCTGATTCTTTTAGCTCAAGGACGGCGTATGACGGAGCGTACATCCAAAATTGCCATGGGTGTTTTTGTTGTATTTGCGATAACAGCGCTTATTGTCTCTGTTTTTCTTATCAGCTCTGGTGGACTTTTTGCCCAGAAAAGCCGGTTTGTGATTTTTTTTGACACTTCTATCCGTGGCCTTGTGGTGGGTTCTCCCGTAAATTTTATGGGGGTTCGTGTTGGCAAGGTTGTTTCTATACAAATTAGCACATCTTACCCGGATCTTGTCTTTAAAACCCCTGTTATTATTGAACTTGAAGGGGGGGCTATTGCCGGTGGGGATGGTTCAAGCACGGGTCTTACCGCCCTTATGGAAAACGAAACTCTGGTTAATGGCCTTATTGCAAAAGGGCTGCGGGCCCAGCTTGGCATGCAAAGTGTTGTCACAGGTCAGCTTTCTGTAAACCTGGAGATGATGGACAACGTGAGCTATGTTGACCCTAACTCCCTTGAAAAATTTGAAGGTTTTTTCCAAATCCCTTCTGTTACCTCGCCACTGGACAGTGTGCTGGCTTCCCTTAACCAGGTGCCCCTTACAGAAATTACCAATGAATTTCTGGTGATTCTTAGGAAGGTAAGCATGGCAGTGGATGAAGCGGATATTCCTTCGCTTTCCGCCAGTCTTTTGGAAACAAGCCGTAAGCTTCAGGAACAAATGGATAATCTTACTCTTGTAGAAAATGACATGCGCCTTGCCATGCAGGAGTACACAAAAGTTGGGGAAAAAATTAACGCCAGCTTACCGGGTGTGGTGGATGAAGCACTCTCTCTTTCTGCAGAAGTAAAAAAGCTGGGTAAGGAAGCCACAAAAGCCTTCCATACAGTGGATAGACTTTTGCAGGAAGATTCCGCCCCCATGCTGGAAATAAGTCAAACTCTGCAATCTTTGCGTGAGGCCAGCCAGGCTATCACTAATCTGGCAACCTTGCTGGAAATACAGCCTAATTCCCTTATCCTTGGTAAAGGCAAGCCATAAAAAGGTTTCTCCATGCGTGCATACTTGCTTTCCGCGTTTGTTATACTTTCTCTGGGCCTTGGTGGCTGCGCTTCCGGCGGCCTTTCTTCTGTCCATTATTATGTGCTGAACCAGCCGGGCGCAGAAGCCCAACAAGCCCAAAGTGTTCAGGTTATCGTGCCCGGCGCCCAGGCAGGCCCGCGTGTGGGCATTTTGCCTGTGGCAGTACCCGCGTACCTGAACAGGCCGCAAATTGTTCTGCGCCAAGGGGAAGGGGTAGACATGCAGCTGGAGGAATACAACCGCTGGGGCGAAGATGTGGCCAAGGGTGTTGCGCGTGTGCTGGGCGCCTCTATAAGCCAAAATCTGCGGGATATCCGCGGTATGGCTATCCCATTGCGGACAGGTGCCCCTGTAGACTTACGATTGCTTGTGGAAATACGCCGCTTTGAAGGCGCCCCGGGCTATGAAACTACGCTGGAAGCTTTATGGTCTGTCCAGAAACAAAATAATGTTCTGGCAGAAGGAATTTTTCTGGAAAAAAGGCCCTCCGGCCCGGACATAGCGTCTTTGGTACAAAGCCAGAGTGCCCTGTTAGATGCATTTGGTGCGGAAATTGCGCGTGCTGTGCGCCTGTTGGATCAGGCACAGCCATTGCAGAAACCTTAAACGTATGCAAATGTTAAGGAACCTGTATGCTACGAGGTATAGTACGAGCTATTCTTTTTCTGTTTTTCCGCATTGAATTGCGGAATCAGGAATATATTGAGCAGGCCGGGGATAAAGTTCTTATTGTTATTAACCCCGCCTCCCTTCTGGACCCCCTGCTTGTTTCCGCCATGCTGCCAGCTGGTATGACGCTTGCTGTAGACAGCCGCCTGGCCCATAAATGGTGGATGCGCCCCATCTTTATGCTTTCAGACACCATTCTTATTGATTTTTCAAGCCCTATGTCCAGCCGCGCGCTGGTGCGGGCTTTGGAGCAACACAAACGCTGTATGGTGTTTCACCCTTCCAAATTCCGCGGCGACCCTGCCTTTATGCGCGTTTTGGAAGCCACTGGTCTTATTGCCCAAAAAGCCAATGCCACCTTACTTCCTATCCGTATAGACGGCGCCGCGTATTCCCGCTTTTCCTATTTTCGCCACAAAGTGCGTCTTAAATTTTTTCCCAAAATTGTGCTTACTGCCCTTCCCCCACAAGCCCTTGAAGGAGAAGAAAAAGGCATTTCTTCCAAAGAAAAACGCCGCAAAAAAGCTGTGCAGCTTTACCGCGTGATGACAGAACTGCTGTATACATCCTCCAACATAGACCAGAATATTCTTCAGGCTTTTACAGATGCCTCTGTTGTATACGGCAAAGATTATGTGATAGCGGAAGACCAGGACCGCGTTACCCTTACATACGGCGCCATGCTGGTAAAATTGCATGCCCTTGGCCGCAGTATGGCGCGGCATCTGCCGGGTGAAGAACGTGTCGGCTTTATGTTACCCAGCTCTTTACCCGGTGTTGTGGCATTTTTGGGTTTACACGCGGTTAAAAAAGTGCCCGCCATGATAAATTTTACCGCAGGCGCTACCCAGGTTATCTCCGGCTGTAACACCGTGCAGCTTAAAACTATCCTCACCTCAAAAAAATTTATCAAACTTGGCGAATTGGAACCTCTGGAAAAAGCCCTGGCTGAAGCCGGTTTCCGTATCCTGTATCTGGAAGATATTGCAGATTCCATGCCCCTTGTGGATAAAATTAAAGGCGCTCTGGCCGCCACCTTCCGCCTGTGCCCCAAAACCTCGCCAGAAGCCCCCGTGGCCATACTCTTTACCTCTGGCACAGAAGGTATGCCCAAAGCCGTGTTTATGAGCCACCGCAACGCCAATGCCAACCGCGAGCAAATGCTCAGTATTATTGATGTTGACTCTGGCGACCGCCTCTTTAACTGCCTGCCTATGTTCCATACCTTTGGCCTTGGTATTGGCACCCTTCTGCCCCTTGTGCGTGGCATAAAGGTTTTTCTGTACCCTTCCCCCCTGCATTACCGTATAGTCCCACAACTTTTTTACGAAACCCTCTCTACCATCATATTTGGCACAGATACCTTTTTTGCCGGTTACGCCCGCTACGGCCAACCCTATGATTTTTTTAACGCCCGCTATGTGATAGCCGGCGCGGAAAAACTGCGCGAAACTACCGCCAGCTCCTGGAAAATCAAATACGGTGTTACTATGCTGGAAGGTTACGGCGCTACAGAAACATCCCCCGTTATCTCCGTGAATACCCCCTCCAATACCCGCGCCGGCAGCGTAGGCCGCCTTGCCCCCGGTATGCAACTGCGTATAAAACCCGTGGAAGGCGTAAACGAAGGCGGCGTGCTTTGGGTGCACGGCGATAACGTGATGCTGGGGTATATGCGCTCCTCCGCCCCCGGGGTTCTGGAACCTCCCACTGATAATGGAGAAATCGGCTGGTACGATACAGGCGATATTGTCACCGTGGACTCGGAAGACTTTATATTTATTAAAGGACGCGCCAAACGCTTTGCCAAAATTGGCGGCGAAATGGTCTCCCTTGCCGCTGTAGAAGGCGCCCTGCAAGACCTGTGGCCCGATGTCCCCCTGGGCGTGGTGGCTGTGCCAGACTCCCGTAAAGGCGAACAACTTGTCCTTATTATAGAAAAAGACGATGTCACCACAGGACAAATCGCCACCTTTTTCGCAAGCCGCTCCCTCTCCCCCCTCTGGGTGCCAAAACGTATTATCCCTGTTAAACAGGCACCTATACTCGGTACAGGTAAATTTGACTACACAACCGCCAAAGCTATGGCGAGTTGAAGAGTGTTGGAGAATGTTGGGGGAGGGGCGGGCACCCCTTTGTTGAAACAAAAGGTTTCCTGCCTCCCCCAACAACATCTTCCTACAGCGGAAAGTCGGTTTTGAAGCAGTTTGTGTATCGCTGCGCGAAGGTTTGCAGGGTAAAGAGGTGTTCCTGTCCTCCGGGCTGTTCCAGGCAAAAGCTTGCGCATGTTGCGCCAAGTTCTGCGGCAACTTCCACATCAAGGCCGGCAGCAAGGCCTTTCATAAGGCCGGCGCGGTATGCGTCTCCCGCGCCTGTGGGGTCAACCACTTCACGGCAGGGCACGGCGGCGATCTGGCGGGGTTTTTCCCAGTCGCGGCAAAGAATTTGTGAACCCTGTTCGCCCTGGGTAATAATAAGGAAGCGCACTTTTTGGAGAAGATCTGTTTTATTCAGGCCTGTAAGGGTGCACATCATTTCTGTTTCATAGTCATTACCAATAAGGATATAGGCATCTTGCAGGGCTTTTTTATGGTCTTCGCCTGACAGGGCGATAACTTGCTGGCCGGGGTCGTAGACAAAGGGGACTTTATGTTCGCGGTACCAGTCGGGCAGGTTACGCATATCGTCCATAGTCCCGGGGGAAACAAGGCCCCAGTCTGTAGTCGGGTTTACTTTAGGGAAAAAGGCAGGGTCAATGGGGGTATTCATGGCAGAAGGGGCAAACCCGGTAATTTGGTTGCCTTTTTTATCTGTGGTGATATACGCGCAGGCGGTAAAATCTTCTTTCAGGCGGCGCAGGTTTTGGGTAGAAATACCCAGGGAGTGGAAGGCATTTTCATAAGCTTCAAAGTCTTTACCCACAGAGGTGTAGAGCAGGGGCTTTTCGCCAAGAAGAGAAAGGGAATAGGCGATGTTACCGGCTGCGCCGCCGCGTTTTTCTTCAATGCGGTCTATAAGGAAAGAAACACTGAGAATATGGAGTTTTTCCGGTAAAATATAGTCTTCAAACTGGCCGGGAAACGTCATAATACGGTCGTAGGCGACGGAACCGGAAATATGGATAGGCATAAGCACTCCTTGGTATGCGGTATTTTGGGTGAAGGCATGGTATCAAAAAGTATCCGGCTTGGCTAGTTACGGATAGGGCTTGCGGCACAAAAGAAAAAACTTGACTTTAGAAGAAAAGAAGGCGAAAGAAAGAATTTGCAGATATTATTTAATAATGGAGATTTTCCCATGAGCACCCCTGATAAAGCCCTGACTGGCGCTGTAAAAACCGATGCCGGTGTGGAATACAATGGCGTACTTTTGCAGCCGGTTATTGAGCAGTGCATTGGCTGTGACCGTATCCGTCTTTTTGATGAAATTTCTTTCTGCGGTTCTTACCCGCAACCGGAGCGCAAGTGGACAAGCGGCAAGTGCAACTTTGCGACGCACATTAAGACTGAAAACGCTAAATCCGCTAAGGTTAACCCGCTTAAAGCCTCCAAGCGTGCCGCAAAAGGCCGTTAGTTTTTAGGTTTTTGCGTTTGCTGCGGGTGGGTACGTATTTCACTCACAGCAAAATACCTTTATGTTACGCGGGGTTATTACGCCCCAAGCTCCAAGCCCTGCCCATTACGCCGCGTAAACAATGTGTTTACCTGCGTTGGCAGGGCTTTGGTGTGAGGTAGTATGCTCGACCATATTCTCCAAACTCTCCAAAATCTCCTTGAGAATGGCGGGTCGCAAGTGCTGGAAATACAGCAGGCCTTATGTTCCTTCCCGGCTTTGTCGCCTGAAAATGGCGGAGAAGGGGAGTGGCTTAAAATGGCGTGGATAGAAAACTATTTGCGGGCGCACGGTGTGGATAATCTTGAGCGTTTTGATTCCCCTGATCCGCGTGTGCCGTCTGGTTTTCGTCCTAATCTTGTTGCCAGGCTGCCTGGTGTCCGACCGGAGTATCTGTGGCTTGTGGCCCATGCGGATGTGGTGCCTGCCGGCGAAATAAGCCTGTGGCGCACAAATCCGTGGGAGGCTGTGCCAGACCCTCTGGATGCGGATATTATACGGGGCCGTGGGGTAGAAGATAACCAGCAGGCTATTGTTTCTTCCCTTGTGCTGGTCTGCCTTCTGGCAGAGCTGCCGCCAAACTCTCTGCCCTGCGGTTTGGGTTTGTTGTTTGTGGCGGATGAAGAAACAGGCAATGCCCATGGCATTGATTTTGTCACTACTTCCAACCCGCACCTTTTTTCGCCGCAGGATAAAATACTTGTGCCAGATTATGGCTCTGCTACGGGTGACACTATTGAAGTGGCGGAAAAAGGGGTGTTGTGGCTTAAATTTACGGTAACAGGCAAGCAGTGCCATGCCTCTACGCCGGATGCGGGAAAAAACTCCCTGCTTGCTGCCGCGCGGCTTATCACCCAGGTGCCTGTACTGGAAGAGCGGTATAACGCGCTGAATGCCCTTTTTTCCCCGCCGCGTACAACATTTGTGCCCACCCGGCATGATGGGAATGTGCCCAACATCAACACCATGCCCGGCAAAGATGTGTTTTATGTGGATTGCCGTGTATTGCCCTGTTATTCTCTGGAATCCATTTTCCATGCCTTTCAGGTATTGGCGCGGAACGTGGCAGAAGAATGCGGTGTTACCATAGAGGTGGAAGAAGCCAATTGTGAGCCTCTTTACCCGCCCACGCCAGAAAATGCCCCTGTTGTGCTGGCTTTAAAAAAGGGCATAGCCCGCGTATATGGGCTGGAAGCAAAAGTTTGTGGGGCAGGGGGCTCTACAGTTGCCGGGCATATCCGGGGCTGTGGTTTCCAGGCTGCTGCCTGGCAGAAGGCGTTTCCCAATTACCATGAACCGAATGAAGGCTCCCGCATTTCTTCTGCCCTGCGGGACGCCATGGTGTATGCCTGCGTTTTATTTGATTGACTTTTTTCCTTATCCCAGATTTGAACAATTTTTTGAGGAATATGTATGCCTCTTCTTTCCAGAACCATGCGTGCCGCTATGCGCACAAATCCTTCCGGTTCTTCAGGTGTGCCGGAAGGTGGCCCCATGCATCCCAAGCTGCTCACTGTTCTGCGTAATGGCTACACAGCAAAAGATTTCAGCAAAGACCTTATTGCCGGTATAACTGTAGGTATTGTGGCCATGCCTCTTGCCATGGCCTTTGCCATAGCCAGTGGACTTACCCCCATACAGGGTTTATACACCGCTATTATTGCGGGTATTGTTATTGGTTTTCTGGGTGGCAGCCGGGTGCAGGTAAGTGGCCCTACAGGTGCTTTTGTTGTTATTATTTACAGTATTGTTTACCGCCATGGATACGATGGGCTGGTTATCACCACTATTTTGGCGGGTATTATCCTTATAGTGGCGGGCCTGTGCAGGCTGGGCAGTATTATTAAATTTATTCCCTACCCGGTCACAACAGGCTTTACAGCGGGTATAGCGGTTATTATTTTTTCTTCCCAAATACCGGATTTGCTGGGTTTTAACGCAGGCCAGGTGCCACCGGAATTTTTTGCAAAATGGCTGCTGTACTTCCAGAACATGGGGGGCCTTTCCTGGATGACAACCGCGGTTGCGGCTGCCACACTTGGGGTTATGATTTTGGTGAGGCGGTATAAACCCGCTATACCTGCCCCTGTGGTAGGGGTATTATTTGGCGCAGGGCTGGTGTGGCTTTTTGGTTTACCTGTAGAAACAGTAGCCAGCAAGTTTGGGGCAATCCCTTCGGAGCTGCCTTCCTTCCACTGGCCGGAAATCACGCTGGAACGTATCCAGCTTCTTTTCCCGGATGCCATCACCATAGCCCTGCTGGCGGGTATAGAATCCCTGCTGACCTGCGTTGTGGCGGACAGCATGACAGGTGACCGCCATTATTCCAACATGGAACTTGTGGCCCAGGGCACGGGGAATCTGGCAAGCGCTCTGCTGGGTGGTATACCTGCCACAGGCGCAATTGCCCGTACATCCACCAATATATTCAGTGGGGCGCGCAGTCCGCTTTCTGCTGTTATCCATGGGGTAACAGTGCTTTTATTTGTGCTGTGGCTTTCCCCTCTTACATCTGCTATCCCGCTGGCCAGTCTGGCGGCTGTTATGCTTATTATTGCATACGGTATGCTGGAAAAAAAGGCCATTATGTCCATCTTGCGTGGCCCTGCTTCCGACTGGGGGGTGATGCTGCTCACCTTTGGCCTTACGGTTGTACTGGACTTGACAGTGGCGGTGTACACAGGCGTTATTGTGGCGTCTTTGCTTTTTATGAGCCGCATGAGCAGTGCCTCCCGCATAGTGGAAAAAAAGCCGGAAGAAGATTTTATTGGCCCCATACCTGTGGAAAAAAAGAAAGACACCGCTATTGCGGAGGAAGGCAATTTTTCCCAGCCGGTTTTGCCGGAAGGTGTACGCATTTTTAATGTGAATGGCCCCTTCTTTTTTGGTATGGTGGATCGTTTCCAGAGCGCACTTGCCCATAATGCGGAACATACCAAGGTGTTTATTATTAACATGCAGAATGTGCCCACCATCGATGCTTCCGGCATCCATGTGCTGGAATCCTTTCTGGCGCACAGGGCGGACGATGGGTACAAAGTTATCCTTTCTGGCGCTCCAGCGCCTACACGCCGTGTTTTACGCCGCATGGGGCTGTTAAAGAGTCTGGGGGAAAACAATGTGTGTTATTCGCTGGATGTAGCCTTGCAGCGTGCGGCCGTGCTTGTGGGCGAAGGGAAATAGGCCCTGTGGCTGTTTGGATATGAAAATTCTCCACATTATTAATGTGCGCTGGTACAATGCCTGCGCCTGGTACGCTGTGGAACTTGCCAGCATACAGCAGGAAGAAGGCCATACTTGCCTTATTCTTGCTCTGCCGGATTCTCCGCCTTTGTATGAAGCGGAAAAATTGGGTCTGCAAACAGCCGTCTTACCCCTGAATGAAAAAAATCCTGTGGATTTTTTACGTCTTATCCCCAAACTGAAATCCATACTTGCCACATTCCAGCCGGATATAGTAAATTGCCACAGAGGGGAAGCTTTTTTGCTTTTTGCGTATTTGCGCCGGTTTTTCCCTTTTGCGCTTGTGCGTACCAGAGGGGACCAACGGCTGCCCAAAAATTCCGCATTAAATCGCTTCCTCTATAAAAATTGCACAGACGCCCACATAACCACCCAAAGCCGTATGGCCCGCCATCTTACGGATGTTATGGGTTTACCGGCGGATTGTGTACACACAATTGTGGGGGGCATTGGTGGGCGTGCAGGCAAAAGAAACCGCTTTTTCCCTTCCCCGCAAACCCGGGCGTCTATGCGTGCGCAGTATGGCCTTACAGATCAGGATTTTTTGTTTGCGCTTATTGGGCGGCTGGATACAGTGAAAGGCCACAGGGAAACCCTTGCGGCCTTCCGGCTGCTTCTTGACCAATACACAGGGCCTTTACGCCCGCGCCTGTTGTGTATGGGTGTAGAATCTGCGTTTACCCAGGCAGATCTTAATTCCTGGATAACAGAAGCCGGCCTTTCCCCGGAGTGTGTTTTGTGTATAGGCCGTGTGGAAAAGCCGGAAGACTGTTTGCAAATGGTTGACCTTGGGATAATTGCCTCCCTTGGCTCTGAAGCCGTGGCCCGCGTAGCCTTGGAATTTCTGGCCTGCACAATTCCCTTTATTTCTTCTTCTGTTGGTGTTATGCCAGACCTCCTGCCGGTGGAATGCCGTTTCCCCCCGGGTGATGTCCCCGCCATGGCAGATTGTATGGCTTGTGCCCTTGAGGCGGAAGTTTACGCCGGTTTTAAGCAAATATGCGTAAAACGCGCCGCAGAGTTCACGGCCCCTGTTTTTTATTCCCGGACTATGGAAGCGTATACAGCCGCCTCCATACATAAAACGCTATTATAAGGAAATTCGCATGTTCTTAGGTTTCGCAAGCGATAACACAGCCGGGGCCCACCCGCGCATTCTTAAGGCTATTGAAGCCGTCAATTCCGGCTATGACAAACCCTATGGCGAAGATTATGTGAGCCTGGAAACAGACGCTATTTTTGCCAAACTTTTTGGCCCCAATGCCAAAGTGTATTTTGCCCTGACGGGTACAGGCGCCAATGTGCTTGCCCTGCGTACACTTGCACGCCCCTGGCATGGCATAATCTGTTCAGATGTTGCCCATATCCACACAGAAGAAAGCGGCGCACCGGAATGGGGTGTGGGCGCAAAACTGCTCCCCGTGCCCAGCACGTTTGGTAAAATTACCCCGGATTCTCTGGATATGTATCTGCCGGATATCACCAATTTCCACCGCAGCAAACCCGCTGTTCTCTCCCTGACGCAAGTGACGGAAAAAGGCACAGTTTACTCTGTGGAAGAAATCCGCGCCCTGTGCGAAAAAGCCCACCAGCACGGCCTGTTTGTCCATATGGACGGTTCCCGTGTAGCCAATGCCTGCGCCGCCCTTAATATGGACGTTCGCGCTTTTACAGAAGATGCGGGTGTGGATGTATTAGCTTTTGGTGGCGCCAAAAACGGCCTTCTTATGGGCGAAGCGGTTGTCTTTTTTGACCGCACCCTTGCGGAAGAATTTACCGTGCTTCGTAAACAGTCCCTGCAGCTGCCTTCCAAAACCCGTTTTCTTGCCGCCCAGTTTAATGAATTTTTGCGCGATGGTCTGTGGCTGGAATGCGCCCATCACGCCAATGATATGGCGCAACTTTTTGCGCAAAAACTTGCCACTATTCCCGCTTTTTCCGTGCGTAAGCCTGAGGCAAATTCTGTTTTTGTCTGTATGTCTCCTGAACATATGGCAAAAATGCGCGAAGATTTTTATTTTTATGAGGTGGACCCGCATAAACACGAAATTCGCCTGATGTGCAGCTTTGCCACAACAGAAGCGGAAATAAACGCCTTTATAGCAAAAGCAAAGTCTTTGTAAGGGTGAGATATGGGGCTGCGGTGTACGTTTTGCAAAAAAAGTCCCCTCCCCATATCCTTTCAAAACCCCTGCTTTGTTTTGTGCCCCATGTACCTTGCATATTACCAAAACAGCAGGTATAAAACGCTGAACGGGCGGAAAACCTTCAGATAAAATACTGCAAAAAACAAAAGGACACAACTATGAGCCAGCACTTGGAAGGTATGGGTGATAAGTGGTATACACTTCTTGCATCACCCCAAATGGTGCCCGCTGTTCTACACCGCACGGTGGATGAAGGTGGCACACGCCCTCAATGGCGTGTGGAAAAAGACAACACGGAAACCATGATTCTGGCCTGGCCGGAAGTTTCTTTGCTGCGCTCCGCTGTGCTGGTTACAGGTGAAGTTGAAGGCGGGCTGCGGCCTATTAATGTGTTCCCGCTTATGGAAGGCTTGCCCAACAATATGGTGGTGGACGGTACCTTTACCTGGAAAAATGAATTTGAAGGTGAAGTTGCCGCGTACCCTGTGGATATTTCTGGCGAAGAAGTGGAAGAAGAAATAGAAAATTCCCCCATATGGTTTTATGATCCCCTCTTTTTCCGCGACAGGGAAGTAGACCTTACACCGGGTGTTATCCAGAGCTTTTTTCTTGCCGGTCTGTGTTATGACATACGCAAAGCCCTTTTGGATGAAATGACTATCACCAAAGGCCCCCAGTACGAAGAATACGCGGCTGCCTGGCTGGCAGAAAACCCGGGTAAAAAATCGTATGAAGTGCCGCCGCTGAAAGTTTCTCTGGATGGTTTGCGTGTGCTTGGCCCTGCCCAGCACTTGTGCGAATACCAGGCCCGCGCCACTATTATGGATTTGGATAGTTTTACCTTTGGGCCGGAAGGGGCAGAAGAAAAAGTGTACCGCTTTATTTGCACCCTGGGTTCGGAAACTGCCCCCATCCACGTGCTTATGTATGCCCCGGAAGCTGTATGCCACAATGGGTATGTGCCAAAGGAAGGGGACGCCATTGATACTATTTTCTGGCTGCAGGGC
>CAZJOG010000010.1:0-25988 GCA_964547565.1 uncultured Desulfovibrionaceae bacterium | reverse complement strand
GGAGGCGATCGCCTCGGCATGGGGCTCCTGATCGCGCAGGTCGCCCACCAGCAGGCAGACCCAGACAACACCCTGCACCATCGCCCCCCAGCAGGCAGACCCAGACAACACCCAAGCGGAGGCACAGCCCGCCCCTGCTTCTTGCCTTCCGGCAAATACGGCGCTTTTTTCCGATTCTGTTATCCCCTTGCATGAAATGGAACGTATGATGATACAAAAAGGGCTTACGGCAACAGGTGGTAACCGCACGCAGGCAGCGGAACTTTTGGGCATTTCTGTGCGTACACTGCGTAATAAACTGAGTGAATACCGTGAAAGCGGTATGCCTTTGGAGTAAAAATGCCTGCTGCACGCAAAAAAAATCCGCCTTCACTGCTGGATATTGATTTTGAGCCAACCAAAAAACAACTGGACGCCATATCTGTTTCTGTTATCCGCAAAGTACGAAAACAGGCAAAAGAAAGGCAAAAGCTGATCTTAAAAAACATCAAACTTGCCACGCGGGAAGCAGAAAAAGAATACAAGCGGCTGTATAAACAGTATAATTTTAATCCAAAAGATTATTTTATTTAAGGACACCCACTGCATGAATCTTACCCAAAAAATCCTTGCCAGCCACCTCACCGGCGAAGACAAAAACAAACCCCTGCCAAATGCAGGCGAACCCATCCACATACGCATTGACCAGACCCTTACCCAGGATGCCACAGGCACCATGGCCTGGCTGCAGTTTGAAGCCCTTGGTATCCCCAAGGTAGACACGGATCTTTCCGTCAGTTATGTGGACCACAACACCATGCAAATGGGTTTCCGTAATGCGGATGATCACCGTTTTCTGCGCACCAGTGCCGCCAAATTCGGCGCGGTATACTCCCCTCCCGGTTCTGGCATATGCCACCAGCTCCATCTGGAAAATTTTGCCAAACCCGGCGCAACCCTTTTGGGATCAGACAGTCACACCCCTACTGCCGGTGGCACAGGCAGCCTTGCCATAGGCGCTGGTGGGCTTTCCGTTGCACTTGCCATGGCGGGTGAACCCTACACCCTCAATATGCCTAAGGTTATACGCGTACTGCTTACGGGCGAGCTGAAGGGCTGGGCATCTGCCAAAGATATTATCCTTTGTATTTTGGGCACACTCACCACAGAAGGCGGGGTCGGCAGGGTGTTTGAATACGCAGGCCCGGGTGTAGCCACCCTTTCTGTGCCTGAACGCGCTACCATCACCAACATGGGCGCGGAACTTGGGGCCACAACCTCCATTTTCCCTTCTGACGAACGCACAAAAGAATTTCTTACAGCCATGGGCCGCCCGCAAGACTATACACCTCTTGCCGCCGACCCAGACGCCACCTATGACGAAACACTGGAGATGGACCTTTCCACCATTGTGCCCCTTGTGGCCCGCCCCCATATGCCAGACCGCGTTGTGCCGGTTGTCCGTATGGCCCAAAAAGACCCCAGCCTTGCGTTGTCTATTGATCAGGTAGCCATGGGTTCCTGCACCAATTCTTCTTACGCGGATCTTAAGCTTGTTTCTGAAATTCTGCGTGGTAAAAAAGTAAACGCTTCCACAGATGTAAGTGTTTCGCCTGGTTCACGTCAGGTGCTTTCCATGCTGGCAGAAGACCATTCTCTCACGGCTCTGCTGGACGCAGGTGTGCGTGTTTTGGAATGCGCCTGCGGCCCCTGCATCGGCATGGGCGCGTCTCCTGTTTCCCACGGGGTTTCCGTGCGTACGTTTAACCGCAATTTTGAGGGCAGAAGTGGCACAAAAGATGCGGATGTGTATCTGGCAAGCCCCGCAACTGCCGCGTTTTGCGCGCTTTACGGCACATTCACCGACCCTGCGGACTGGCCCAGCCCCCCAAGCTGTGGTTTAACCCCGCGTTTACCGGACAATATCCCCAGTGGCAGACACCAGTTTGTTTTCCCGCCGGAGAATGGCGCAGATACAGAAATTCTGCGCGGGCCCAATATTGTGGCGCTGGAAACATTCCGCGCGCCAGAAGCCAGTGTAAAGGCGCAAGTGCTTATTAAACTTGGCCGCGGTATCACCACAGACCATATTATGCCGGCAGGTGCAGAAATTACGGCTTTACGTTCCAATATTCCCGCCATAGCCGAACATGTTTTTTCCCGCATTGACCCCACATTTGCCACACGCGCCCGTGAAGTGCGCGATTCCGGCAAAGCCGGGCTTATTGTAGCCGCAGAAAATTATGGGCAGGGTTCCAGCCGTGAGCACGCGGCCCTTGCGCCACGCCACCTTGGTGTGCAGGCCGTGCTGGCTGTATCCTTTGCACGTATACACCGCGCCAATCTTGTCAATTTTGGTATATTCCCCCTTCTCTTTGCCAATCAGGCGGAATACGATCTGCTTGACACAGGCACAAGTTTCACCTTACCTTTAAAAGATATACTGCCGGGGCAACCTGTTACCCTGGATGTACAGGGGCGCAGTATAACACTGATAAATGATCTCAGCCAGGCCGAATGGGAAATTCTCCAAAGCGGCGGGCTTTTGCAGCATATCCGAAAAAACAGGGCCTAATCCCATACACGAGGTAAAACCATGCTGGACAGCTTCCGCAATAATTCCCAATCCTGGTATGTCAAACTTATTTTTGGCATTATCATTGTTGTTTTTATCTTCTGGGGTATCGGCCTTAACCAGCCTTCCGGCAATGTTATTGCCACAGTGAATGGAGACCCCATTCTCCCCGGTGATTTTGAACGTGCTTTTCAGGCAGAAGCACAGGCCCTGCAGGAATCCCTGCCTAATACCACTGCCGACCAGCTTATCCAGATGGGCCTTGGCCAGAAGGTGCTGAATGACCTTGTCCTGACCAAACTGATGGAACAGGAAAGCGCAAAAATTGGCCTTACGGTCAGCCCGTATCTTTTGCGACAAATTATAGAATCTGACCCTGTTTTTGCCAAAGACGGCAAGTTTGACGCGGCCCTTTATAAAGAAATGACAGCCACCATAGGCACGGCCAATTATGAAAAACGCCTGCGTTCCCGCCTTTTACCCGCGGTGTTTTTTGAAGCCCTTACCGCAGGCGCGTATGCAGACCCTGCGGCCACACGGGATCGTTTTTTCTTTGAAATGGAAACACGCACAATGGACTATGTGCTGTTTAGTGCCGCAGACTACCCCGTTTCCCCCACGCAGGAGCAGGTGGAAGCCACCTACCAGGAACGTCTGCCTATGTACGCCGTTTCCCCCACTGTGGAGCTGGAATACCTGCTGATTAGCCCGCAGGCTCTTGCAAAACCGGAACTTGTAGACGAGGCCACCCTGGAAGCAGAATACAACGCGCGCATCGCAAACTTTACCCTGCCTGCCCGTGTTAAAGCCCGTCATATTATCATCGGGGTGCCGGAAAATGCTTCTGAAGAAGCCAATAAAGCCGCCCTTGATACCCTGAATGCAGCCAAAGCCCGCATTGAGGCGGGAGAAAACTTTGCGGATGTTGCCAAAGAAATAAGCCAGGACGCTTCTGCCCCTCAGGGCGGGGATTTGGGCTGGTTTACCCATGCCCAGATGGTGCCTGCCTTTGCGGATGCCGCCTTTAGCCTGCCCCTTCATACAGTCAGTGATCCTGTACGCAGTAACTTTGGTTATCACCTTATTTATGTGGAAGAAAAAGCAGACGCTATTGTGCAGGCTTTTGAAGATGTCAAGGACACACTGGCCAAAACACTGGCGGAAGAAGCAGTGGAAGCCTCGCTCCAGGGCAGTCTGGACACGGCCCTTATGCAAACTATGGCGCAAAACAGCCTTACGGAAGCCGCTGCCACCCTGGGTATACAGCCCATCACCACAGGCCCGCTGACCGCGGAAGAAGTGGTGGAAACATTCCAGTTTGTCCCGGCAGACGTGCAGTTACTTATGTCTACAGAAGCCGGCAAAGTGGTAGGCGCCCCCCTGACCAGCACGCAGGGTTCTGTTATCGCGTTTATTAAATCCCAAAACCCGGCCAGCACAAAAACACTGGAAGAAGTGGAAAAAGAAATTATAGCCGACCTTTCCATGACTCTTGGGATGGAAAAAGCCAAAGAAGCGGCAGACGCTGCCCGCGCAAAATTCCAAAACAATACCCTGCCAGATGAACTTGCAAGCCAGGTTTTGGTTTCCCAGCCCTTTGACCGCTCAGGCGCATTCCCGGAGCTGGGGTATTCCGCCAATCTGGCCACCGCGCTGTTTAGCCAAAATGCCCCTGCTTCTGCAGAAAACACTCCACCCACTACCCCCACTACTCCCACAGACACAGCAGAAAATGTTGCCCCTGCAAGTGCCGACATTCCGTGGCTACCCGGTGTGTACCAGATGGAAAAAGGCTATATCCTCGCCCGTCTGAACAGTGTTATACCTGCAACAGACGAATACTGGCAGCAGCTTGAACCCTTGCTTGCCCCGCAAATCCGGGATGCACGGGCAGAACAGGTCTTTAATATGTACCTTGCCCAGCTTCGGGATGCCTCGGTTATTAAGGTACTCACCCCCAGCATCTTACCTTCTGCACAGCAATAAACAGGGGGAAAGGGGAAGTACGGAATCTTGATTAGGCTCTGGACTTCTCCTTCCCTTTTTTTACGCGCAACACCGGAGAATGTGTATGAAAATTCTCAAATGGGCCGGTATTGTTTTTTTTGCCTTTTTTCTTTTGGGTGCAGGCTTTTGTGGGTATGTGTATTACTCGTCGCCTGGGCCACGCGGGTCAGTGCAGGGAACGCTTTTGCGTGAGGGCCTGACCTATTTTCTTACCAAACAGGCGCAGGAAGGCGGTAATCTTTTTGTTAATCTGGCGGCCCAAAAAGGGGAAAGCCAGTGGGAAGTGCCGCAAGGATACACACTCAGCAAACAACTTGCGGATAATGTTCCTGTAGAAGTGCTGGACAAGGTGGGGGCAGAAAAAAACCGCGCCATCCTTTTTTTACATGGGGGCGGGTATATTGTGCCGCTTTTGGACAAACACCGCACCAATGCCATAAATTACGCCAAAAATACGGAAAATACCGTACTATTTCTTGTGGATTACCGTGTTGCACCGGAAAACCACTATCCCGCCGCACTGGAAGACGCGTTAAAAGCCTGGAACTGGGTGCTGGAACGCGGCTATAAGCCGGAAAATATTGCGGTTGTGGGTGACAGCGCAGGCGGTAATCTGGCCCTTGCGCTTACAGAAGCCCTGAAACAGCAAAACAAAAATTTGCCGGGGGCTCTGGTGCTTATGTCGCCCTTAACAGACGCAACAGCCTCTGGCCCTTCCCACAAAGACAATGCGGATAAAGACTTTTTGGCGGCGTATACATCCGCAAAATCACAGACAGGAAAAACAGAGGAACAAAAAGCCTATATGTACGGGGCAGTTCTTAATGACCCTCTGGTATCCCCACTGTTTGCAGATTTGACGGGTTTTCCGCCCATGCTTATCCAGGTTGGAAGCCATGAAGTGTTACTGAGCGATTCCACCATGCTGCATGAAAAAGCCCAAAAAGCCGGCGTAAACAGTACCCTCCATGTGTACCCGGGCATGTACCACACCTTCCAGTGGACGGCATTTTTACCGGAAACCAAAGAAGCGTGGAAAGAAGTGCAGGCTTTTCTGGCAAAGGAATGGAAATAGAGTTTTCCCGTTAACCCACGCGAAAGGCTCCAGAATTTCTCTGGTGAATAAAAACAGGCGCTTGCGTGTTATTTCAGCATAGCCATAAAAGCGGCTTCGTCCAGTACCATAATCCCAAGGCTTTGCGCTTTTTCCAGTTTGGAACCGGGGTTTTCCCCCACAATAAGGAAGTCCAGATTTTTGGAAACACCAGCGCTTATTTGTGCGCCGGCGTTTTCTGCCATTTCCTGAAACTCGTGACGCGGGCGGGATAATGTACCCGTAAATAACACTTTTTTACCATAAAGCGGGCCTTGCTCCTCCAAAAGGGGCTTGGCCTTTTTTTCCGCATGGGGCCACAGGCCCATAGCTTTAAAACGGGCAAGGGTTTCCTGATTGGCATGGTTAGCAAAAAAATCCTGGATAGAAGCCGCCACTTCCGGCCCTATATCTGGCAAAAGCAAAAGCCGGGGGGTGCCTGTTTCCAGTGCGGCAGTTGAAAGTGCCTCTATATCCGCAAAGTTTTCCGCTAAAAGGCGGGCTGTCTGTTCGCCAACCTGCCGTATACCCAAAGCGGCAATAAACCGGTGAAGGGGCGCGGTGTTTTTGGCTTCTTCCAAAGACGTAAGAAAATTTTCCGCAAGTTTTTCCCCCATACGCTCAAAACCCAAAAGTTCCTGGAACGTCAGGGTAAACAAATCCGGCAGAGTTTTGACGCGGCCTTTTTCTACCAGAGCTTCCACCCATTTTTTGCCCACACCCTGTATATCCAGCCCGGCTTTAGACACAAAATGGACAACAGAACGCAGCAAAACAGCCGGGCAGGAAAGATTTACACAACGCCAGGCGGCTTCATCCGGCAGGCGCACGGCGGCTTCTCCGCAAACCGGGCATACATGCGGGAACACAAAAGCTTTTGCACCACGCGGTGTGTTTTCCACAACGCCTGTTATTTCAGGGATAACATCCCCCGCACGCTGCACCCAGACAGTATCCCCCAGGCGCAAATCCAGAGCGTGGATTTCGTCTTCATTATGCAAAGTAGCGCGGCTTACCATAACACCACCCACTGGCACAGGTTCCAGAACAGCCACAGGCGTCAGCACCCCTGTGCGGCCCACCTGTATATCTATCTGGAGAAGGCGGGTTTGGGCTTTACGCGCGGCAAACTTCCACGCAACGGCAAAACGCGGGGCGCGGGCCGTAAAGCCAAGGGCTTCCTGGGCCTCACGGTTATCCAGTTTATACACCACGCCGTCTATATCAAAAGGCAGGTTTTCCCGCACATTTTCCAAATACTGGTAATATTCCGTGGCTTCTTGAAGGCC
Organism: uncultured Desulfovibrionaceae bacterium; assembly: GCA_964547565.1. Lineage (GTDB taxonomy): Bacteria > Desulfobacterota > Desulfovibrionia > Desulfovibrionales > Desulfovibrionaceae > CAZPTC01. The sequence goes on along the minus strand of CAZJOG010000010.1, from coordinate 19,045 downwards.
GTGGCACAGGCGACCATCCGGCGGTGTGGTAAAACCAAAGGCTTTAAGCCCTTCCATAAGGGCCTGCACAGTGGGGAACAGGCTGTCTTTTACTTTTTCCGGCAAAACAGCGCCCACACCATACGCCAGAAAACGCAAAGGCCGCTCTGCCACAACCTTCATGTCCAGCTGGCGCAAAGTTCCCGCCGCGGCATTGCGGGCATTGGCAAAGCTTTTTTGCCCCAAACTTTCCTGCCGGGCATTCAAATTTTCAAAGTCCTTGCGGAAAAAAAGCATTTCCCCGCGCACTTCCAAGCGGGCCGGAATTTCCATACCATCCGCTTTTACCAGAGCCAACGGCACGTTTAACACCCGCCGCACAGCTTCCAGTATACGCTCCCCTTTTTCCCCATCCCCGCGGGTCAGCGCGTCTGTCAGAATACCAGACTCATACACCAGCTCTACTGCAAGGCCATCCAGCTTGGGGTCTGCCCACCATGTTTCCATAAGGCGGTGTTCCGCCTCCGGCAAGGCGCGAGCCGCCCTTTCCATAAAGGCCAGCCATTCTTCCGGCGAAAAAACATTGTCCAGCCCATACATACGCAATGTATGGGGCGCACTTTCAAGGCCGGATAAAACATCAGACCCCACCCGCACGGTGGGACTGTCCGGCGTGCGTAAATCCGGGTGCTCTGCCTCCAGTGCCAAAAGCTCCGCAAAAAGCGCGTCAAAGGCTTCGTCCGGTATTTCCGGGGCATCGTCCCTGTGGTACAGGATATTATGGCGGTTCAGCTCTGCCCGTAAAAAAGCGGCACGCATAGCTGGTGTTTGTGACTTTGGAGAAGAGGGGGCAGGCGATGCCTGCGTGTCAAAAAGAGAATATTGCATAAACGCACCCACTATTCTTCCGGTATGGGATTACCCGTTTTGTGATACGTTTCCACACAATAACGCACTAAATCCTGCCCGCGTGGAACCAGTATTTCCTGCATCACTCTTAAACGCTCTGCCTCCAGCGTGGGGCGATTTTTCAGGGAGGAACTCAGGCCGCCTTTTTCCATAAAACTTACATAAAAAGGAAGCAGATAAAGATTATCTGGCCTAAGACGCGGGGCAATAAACGCAAAATCCCCGGCTATGCGGTAAGAAACATCAAAAAAAGGCCCCGTATCTGCAAAAAGACTGGCCCGCAAAAAAAGCGCAGGTGTACAAAGAGGCATGGCCCAGATTAACGAACGGAAAACTTCCGCCATGCTTTTTTGTATTTTTTGTATTGTATGGAATTTTTTTGCCTCATACTCCTGCAAAGCGCCAAAATACAAACCGCCCTGCGCAAATTCTATATCGCGCGGAAGGCTTTCCAGTATTTTGGCAGACCGCGAAAGCACATGCGCATCCAGCAAAAGATCATCCGCCCCCAAAAATAAAAACCAGTCATGCGCCGTGGGGGGAAAAGGGCTTGCAAATGCCCGCGCTATGGCTTTGTTCCAGGCATCGTACACACCTGTATCTGGTGCACTTTCTACCAACAGACGGTTTTCAAACTCCCCCATTTCACCCATTATACGGGCCACTTCTTCCAGTGTTTTGTCTGTAGAAGCCCCGTCCTGCACAAAACAAACAAAATTGCCATACTTTTGCCCAAATAAGGCGGACAAAGCCCGGGCAACTTTTGCCGACGCATGATGCGTGGCCATAATAATGTAAAATCGGATGGGTGGCATTTGTGTGTGGGGTGTGTTGAATGAGAGGGCCCAGAGTGCAAGCACACTCTGAGCCTTAACCTTAGAACTCTATCCTATATTGCGTGAAAAAAGCTGTCAAGCCTGCCGGTATGTGTCTTAATCCGGCAAACCTTTACACAACATTTCCAGATTAGCAGAAGCTTCCTGCCGCAAAGCTTTGGCAAGCGCCGCGTGTTCCGCATCCAAATGGTTTTGTTCCGCACACGCAAGAGAGAACAAAAGATAATCCAAAGCCTCAATAAGCGGCGCATCAGAAGCATGGGCCATATAAATTTTCTGGTAAAAAGGATGCGCGGTGTTAAGTAATATACCAAGCTGACCGCCATTTTCTCCTGTTATACAGGTAGGTTGCCAAAGCGGGCCGCCCAATTCTTCTGTAAGTGCAAAACGGGTATGGGCAGAAGCATAAAAAACGGGCATAGGCAAACGCTGCGCACCAAGGGTGTTTTCCAGCACAACCTTATGTTCCATCTGGTTCATACTCAGCACCTTTGGCAGAACAAGCGTGGGCAAAGCGTGCAAAATACCCTTATCCGCCCCCTGGTGTAAGGCCGCGCTGTTTTCGCGCGCAGCCCCTGCCTGGCCTTTTTTATATCTTTCTTCCGCAGCCGCACGGTGTACAGGAAGAAAAATATCTTTCAGCCAGGAATACAGTTGTTCGTTCATCAAAATGCGGGATTTTTTAATATCCACCATAAAAAGGTCGTCTAAGGCGCTGTCAAAAGACAAAGAAATACGCAAAAGAGAAAAAGGCGGTTCCTGCGGGAAAAGCCCCAGCCAATCAGGCCCGTGGATAAGACGGTTTTCACGGTACACAAAAATACCCTGATTTTCCGTTGATATAGCGGCAAGTGATGCCGCATTGGCATCCGCAAATTCTTCTTCCCGCGGGAGCAGATAACTTTCTACAATAATAGGGAAATCCCCCACGGGTGTACTGGCATTCAGGTACACAATTTCTTCACGCTGACCGCCTGTGCGGCTGCAAAAAGGATCCCAGGGGAATATAATCTGCCCATTCAGGGTAAGGGTTACGGTGCGGGCGCGGGCATCGTCCGGGTCCAGAAAACGCTGGAACACACTGCCCAAATGTTTACGGAGCGCGGTTAACATACGCTCAAGAGCGGCAGCTGCAAGCTCCGGGCTGTCCCCAGCGCCAAGCTGGGCACGCAAAAGCACACGGTCCACCCTGTCCCAGATAACCACAGTACCCGGGCCACTGCCTGCCACTTCCGCAAGCAGGGTTTGCTCCAGCTCACCGGCAGGCGCAAGAGCCAAAGCCCAACGCTGCTGGGCTTCCAGCAAATCTAAATCCCACATGGCTGTCAGCGTCATCTCACTTTCTGCCGAGCGGGAACTCACAAGAAGTTTGCGGCAAAAAGCCGTGGAGGCCGTTTTTAAGCCAAGTCCAAATTTACCAAGCTGCACTTCCCCTGCATGGGTGGCAGAACCATAACGCATGGCATTAATAAGAGCGTCCTTATCCATACCATGGCCATTATCTGCAAGAGAAAGGGCAATGTTATTTTCATTGTCAATACGGGCGCGTATGTCCACACGGGTAGCGCCAGCGGCAATGGAGTTATCCACTATATCCGCAACAGCCATGTTAAGATCATACCCTGTGTCGCGTAAGCCTTCACAAATACGGGCTATATCAGGTGGTACATCCAGAAATTCCAATTCTTGCATATTTTTTCCTTTCCTGGGTAGATTTTTACATCAACATAAGCGCAACAGGTGCGCAAACAGCGCACCGGGTGTCAAAAAAAGTCTCTACACATTTTGATATGCAAAATTCGCGCCATCTACCAATTTTCGAGCCCCCCAACATAGGCAAGCGCAGCATACAACACAATACCCGCGCTGGTGGAAAGGTTAAGGTTAAGGCTGCGCACTGTGCCTTCCTTTGTGGGAATACGCACCCTGTGGGGGGTAAGAGAAAGAATTTCCTGCGGCAAACCCCTTGTTTCCGGGCCAAAAATAAGGGCATCTTCCTCCGTATAGACAAAACGATGAACAGGCGAAGGCTCTGGGCCATGTTCCGGCTTTTTTGCGCTTGTGCATACAAGCCGTTGAGCCGGATTCGCCGCTCTGTACGCAGCAAAATTGGGCCACACAGCCAGTTGTACATGGGGCCAGTAATCCAGCCCTGCCCGCTTTAAATACCGGTCTTCCAGTTTAAAACCCAAGGGCTCTATAAGGTGCAATGGCACGGCTGTTGCCGCGCATAAACGCGCTATATTGCCTGTATTAGGCGGAATTTCCGGCTCAAAAAGAACAATGTGCATATTTTCCCCATTTGAACAGTGTTTTTTTCGTCATAGATTGTGTTTTTTTTGTAAAATATGCGATATTTTCACACAAAACTTCTGCCAAGTAAACACAAGAATGGCTGTATGCAAAAAATTCTTCCCCTGCCTCAGGATTACAAACCCTTTCTTATCCATGCTGTAGGCTGGCCCAAATAAACACTCTTTCCCCGCGTAAAAAGACAAAAGGTTTTCAGACCCGCGGGGATATTTTGTCTTTTTTTCCAGTATGTTAATACTATCCATTTCCCTTGCTTATTCTCTCACAACTCCGTATAATTTAGATGCAAGCCCTTATTGGAAGAGGCAAGCTGTTCTTAAAAAGCCAGACCCAAGGAGTTCTGTTCTATGGCTGAAACAAAGAATGTTATTGTCAATATGTTTGACAGTTGGCAATTTAACTACACCGGTGCCTATGGCAATGACTGGATAAAAACCCCCAATTTTGACCGTTTTGCCCGCGAAGGTGCGCTTTTTGAAAATGCCTACGCGGAAGGGCTGCCCACTGTGCCTGTACGCCGGGCCCTGCAAACTGGCCGCGCTACCCTGCACGAAACCGGCTGGAGCCCCCTGCGCCAGCAAGATACAACCATAGCAGACCGTTGCTGGGGCCAGGGTATTGACACTGCCCTTATTTTTGACTGCCCCATGTATCGCCTGCCCAAGTATGGGTACAGCCGCGGCTATGATAAAGTGTATTTTCTCCACGGCCACGAGGCTGACCACCAATATTATGCCAAAAATCCCCTTATCCATAAAAATCCTTTAGATTATATCACCAAAAACCAACTGGAAAATGGGGATAAAGTAGCGGGCGGCAGTGTGGTTAAACCCCTGCTGGAAGAAATTGAAGACTATCTGAAACACCGCCAGTATTGGAAGGTGGAAGCAGACCAGAACGTGCCCCGCGTGATGAAAAAAGCCGTTGCCTATCTGGAAGATATTGACCGCAACCAGTCCTTTTTCTTATGGGTAGACAGCTTTGACCCGCACGAACCGTGGGATCCGCCTTCTGTTTATGACCCTGAACTTCCCTGCCCCTATGACCCCACCTACACAGGCCCGGAACTTTTCCTGCCCTTCCAGGAGCGTGTGGACGGTATGTTCACAGAGCGGGAACTGCAGCATATCCGCGCCCTGTATGCGGAAAAAGTTACCATGTGCGACCGCGCGTTTGGGTATTTTATGGATAATGTGCGCCGCCTTGGACTTGAAGAAAGCACCTTATTTGTCCTTATTTCCGACCACGGCGAACCCCTTGGCAATGGCGAACATGGCCATGGTATTATGCGCAAATGCCGCCCCTGGCCGTACGAAGAACTGGTGCATATACCCCTTATGATTAAAGGCCCGGGCATCCCCGCAGGCCAGCGTATTAAAAGCTTTGTGCAAAACTACGACATAACCCCCACCATCACCAACTGGCTGGGCCTTAGCGGCGCAGAAAATATGCACGGCAAAGACCTTATGCCCCTTATGCAGGGCAAAGTAAGCAAAGTGCGTGATTTTGCCGTTACCGGCTACTACGGCGCTTCCTGGTCTATTATCACAGAAGAATGGAGCTTTATCCACTGGCTGGCTTCCGACACCCTTGTCAAATCCGGCGCTGGTATTCTCCTGTGGTCTAATGACGGCAATAATGACATGGACAGCGGCGGCGATGGCCCATCTGTTGCCCTTTCCATGAGCAATGAAGCTCTGAACGAATTCATAGAATATTCCAAAACTATGACACTTGACGGCGCTGCCCAATGGACCTGCACACCCGGTGCAAAAGTGGAAGTTCCCGCGCACGATGAACTTTACGACCGTAAAAAAGACCCCTTCCAGCTCAACAATATCATAGGCAAACACCCTGATGTTGCGGCAAAACTTCTCCAAACCCTTAAAGTCTTTATGGCCGACACAGCTGCTTCATAAACAGCATGGTGCCAAATTCCCCAGGTTAACCTGTTTAGAGTTTTTCCCCATATACTGAGGAAAAACTCTAAACATGCGCACGGGAAGGGTGCAGCATATTTTCCGGCGCAAGCAGGGTTTGTATTTGCTCCAAAGTCAGCAGATTACGCTCCACAAGAATATCTGGCAGGGATTTGTTTGTAGAAAGCGCTTCGCGCGCTGCGGAAGCGGCGTTTTCATACCCAATCACAGGGACAAGGTTGGTGATAATACCTACAGAGTTCATAACCAAATCGTGGCAATGCTCTTTATTGGCTATAATACCGTCCACGCATTTTTCCCGTAAAACATTACAGCCGCGCCCAAGGCGGTCTATAGAACGGAAAAGACAATACGCAATAATAGGCTCAAAGGCGTTAAGTTCCAGCTGGCCCGCTTCTGCCGCCAGTGTGATAGTGACGTCTTTGCCTATAATATCAAAGCATATTTCGTTTACCACTTCGGGTATAACAGGGTTTACTTTACCCGGCATAATGGATGAACCTGGCTGCCGCCGCGGCAAATCAATTTCATTCAGTCCGGCGCGCGGGCCGGAAGAAAGCAAACGTAAGTCATTACATATTTTAGAAAGTTTAACCGCGTATCTTTTAACAACAGCAGAAATCTGCACATAGCCGCCCGTATCCCAAGTCGCTTCTATAAGATTTTCTGATGTGTACACTTTTAAGCCGGAAATATTACGCAAATGCCCGCACACCATACGCGCGTATTCTGCAGGCGCGTTAATGCCTGTGCCAATGGCTGTTGCGCCAAGGTTTATTTCCAGTAAAAGTTTGCGGGCTTCTTCTATACGCTGGATATCTTCCCCGGTTGTAGTGGCGTAAGCGGAAAACTCCTGCCCCAAAGTCATGGGCACAGCGTCTTGCAACTGGGTGCGCCCCATTTTAACAACGTCCGAAAATTCCACAGCTTTTTCAGAAAAACTCTGTTGCAAAAGCCCCATACGTTCCACCAGTATGCCAAGTTCAAAATACAAAGCAAGGCGTAAAGAAGTGGGGTACGCATCATTGGTGGACTGGGAACAGTTAACGTGGTTATTGGGGTGGCAAAATTCGTATTCCCCTTTGTTATGGCCCATAAGCTCCAGCGCGCGGTTGGCGATAACCTCATTCACATTCATGTTGGTAGAGGTGCCTGCGCCGCCCTGTATGGCATCCACGGGAAACTGGTCGTACATTTTGCCGGCAATAAGTTCGTCGCAGGCGTGGCATATGGCTTTGCCAATGGGTGCGGGCAAAATGCCAATTTCCATATTAGCCATAGCTGCGGCTTTTTTCACAAGGGCAAAAGCGCGGATAAGGGAATGGCATTCGCCAATTGTGTAATTGCTTATCTGGAAATTTTCCAGCGCACGCATGGTTTGCACGCCGTAGTAAACATCGTCCGGGATTTCCATTTCACCCAAAAAATCGTGTTCCAAACGCGGCATACATACTCCTGATGTATTAAATGTACGCTTTGCTATACCCTACTCCGCTCTTTCCGTCCAGAAAAATCGTCCAGGTATCGTTTATTTTGCGTACCCGCTTGTCCAGCCGATTTGTAAACCTTTAGAGAATATCCGGCTGTTTTACCCCAACATAGCGAGGGCCTGGGCTTTTTCTGCGTCAAAGCGCTGGGCAACGGCGTATTGGACCTCCGGCGTTGAGGAACCAAACTGGTTTTTGCGCAATTTGTACACTTCACTTATCAGGTTTTTTTCGTCCTTTGCTTTGCTCCCCAGGTTATGGGCGGCTTCGGAGAAAATACGCTGTGCGCCTGCCGGGCCATGCTGGACGGCTGTACTAAAAATCACTTCCTGCATAGTGGGGGAAATGGACTGAAGACCCAGTTTTTCCTGGATATTGGCGGCTGCGGGTTCATAGTGGCTTTGGCGTATAAAAGCTTCCTGGAGATCCAGAAAACGCTCCGGGGCTTCTTCCGCTATAGCTTGCCATTCTGTGGGCACAGCACCGTGCCTGCTGCCAGTATTGGCGGGTCCGGCGTTGCTGAGTCGCTGGGCAAAGCTGGGTTCTTTATCCGAAAGAAACGCGATAAAATTATCAAAGGTTCCCTGTCTGGAGGAAATTTGGTATTTACCGTAAGATGTACCGCCGTTTTTGTCATACCCAATAGCGGCAGAACCTTGTGAGCCAGATTCAAAGGCGGCGCTCAGGTTGCCCAATTTTTCGAGGGAAGCGCTGTAGGAAGAAGGGGGAACTGACGGTTTTTTGACACCCATACGGGAAAGTGTGGTGAGGGAGCGCTCATCCAGAGCAATGCCTTGACCTTCTCGGCTGATAGCGTTTTGGATCATACGTTCTTTTTGGGTATCCAGCGGGATAGCGTCTTTTGCAAGAGGGATAGCTTCTTTGCCAAGAGGGATAGAAGCATTATCCATAAATTTGGCAAAATCCCCGGCAGAACTACCAAAGGTACGGTCAAGGCCACCACGCAGGGGGCTTATATAATCCGGCGAGGTGGCGCGGTTTTGTATCAACATGGGGCGTTCAACAAACATAAAAGAAACTCCTTGGCCTGGGCTTTATACAAAGTGTTAGCAAAATTTGTACCAAAACAAAATGGCTGGTTTATGCCGGACATTTCCACTTGCTCCCGCAGGCTTTTCTGTGTAAAAGAGGATATCGGCTGTAACGCGCCGGAGAAGAAAGGCCCAATGCCAGACCGCGCAACAGGGCAACGGGCCGGCCTGCAAAAAACATACGCTCACAAAAGGGCGAACAGGCAGCGCATATTCCCCCTGGGATGTGCTATTTTTTATGACGGAGCCTTGGATGAAAGTATACCTCATTGGAGCAGGCCCGGGAGATGCCGGACTTTTAACGCTAAGGGGCGCACAGGCCATTGCAGAAGCAGATACACTTGTGTACGACTACCTGGCTTCCCCTTCCCTTTTGGCACTGGCCAGACCTGAAGCAGAAAAAATATATGTGGGAAAAATTGCAGGTAACCATGCTTTGCCGCAGGACGGCATAAACGCCCTGCTTGTACAAAAAGCCAAAGAGGGCAAAACTGTTGCGCGTATAAAGGGCGGAGATCCTTATATTTTTGGCCGTGGAGGGGAAGAAGCCCTGGCTCTGGTGGAAGCAGGCGTGCCTTTTGAAGAAGTCCCCGGCATTTCCAGCACCATAGCGGGCCCGGCGTATGCGGGCATACCCCTTACACACAGGGCGTATGCAAGCTCCGTCACTATAATCACCGGGCATGAAGACCCAACAAAGCCGGGTTCTGTGCATAACTGGGATGCCCTGGCTAAAAGCGCATCCACACTTGTTTTTGTTATGGGCATGAAAAACCTGCCGGATATTGTCAAAAATCTGATGCAGGCAGGGCTGGACGGCAAAACACCGGCGGCTCTGGTGTACTGGGGTACCACAACACGCCACCGTTCGCTCACAGTCAGTTTGGAAACACTGCCCCAAAGGGCGCTGGAAGAAGGTTTTCAAAACCCGTCTGTTATTGTTGTGGGCAAAGTGGTGGAACTGGCACCCAAACTCAACTGGTTTGAGAAAAAGCCACTTTTGGGCAAAACCGTTGTGGTTACACGGGCGCGCGAGCAGGCCAGCACCACGGTTGCCATGCTGGAATACGAAGGGGCAGAAGTTATTGAATGCCCCACAATAGAAATACGCCCACTGGCGGAAACAGAAAAAGCCTCCCTGCAGGAAGCTGTTGCTAACATGGGGCGCTACCATTGGCTTATTTTCACTTCTGCCAATGGTGTGCGCTGTTTTATGGAAGAACTTTTCTCTATGGGTTTTGATACCCGCCAGCTTGCGCCTGTAAAACTGGCCGCTATTGGCCCTGCTACGGCAGAAGCCCTGCACCACTACAGCCTTAAAGCGGATTTTGTGCCGGAAAAATTTGTGGCAGAATCTGTGGCAGAAGGCCTGATACAGCAGGGCAATATGCAGGGCAGCCGTATCCTTTTGGCCCGCGCCAAAGAGGCACGGGATGTTTTGCCTGTTGAGCTGGAAAAAGCCGGCGCGCAGGTGGATGTTGTGCCTGTGTATGAAACTGTTCCCCATGCCGGCCAGATAGACGACGTGATAAAACGAATAGAAGAATGTTCTCTGGATTGTGTAAGTTTTGCTTCTTCCTCCACTGTGCATAATTTTCTTACCTACATCCCGGCAGAAACTTTGCGCCAACACCCGGAAATCCACCTTGCCTGCATTGGCCCGGTTACAGCCAAAACACTGGAAAGTTACGGCCTGCAGGTGGATATTCAAGCAGAAGAATACACTCTGCCCAGCCTTGTGGCTGCTATAAGCAAAACTCTGGGGGCAAAGCCCAGGCGCATACGCCCCACCGCGCCGGAGGCAGCAGAATGAGCCTGCCACGTATAGCCATACTGGCATCCGGCACAGGCACGAATGCGGCGGCCATTATAGAAGCCGCACAAAGCGGAAGGCTTAAAGCCGAAATTAACCTGGTTTTTTCTAACAGGCCGGACGCCAAGGTGCTGGAAAAAGCCGCGGCTTTGCATGTGCCTTCCGTTTGTCTGGACCATACCCATTACCCCAACCGCCAGAGCTTTGACGCAGACATGGTGCGTGTTCTGCAGGAATACCAAACAGATATTGTGGCTATGGCTGGCTATATGCGCCTTGTGACAAAAGAATTTCTGGATGTTTTCCCAAACCGTGTGCTGAATATCCACCCTGCTCTTTTGCCTGCGTTTAAAGGGGTGCATGCTCTGGACGATGCCCAGGGGTATGGCGTCAAAATGACAGGCTGTACCGTGCACTTTGTGCGTGAGGCAATGGATACAGGCCCTATTATTATACAAGGGGCAACACCTGTTATGGACGGGGAAAACCCGGAAGAAACCGCGGCGCGTGTTCACACACTGGAACATCGCCTTTACCCGCAGGCATTAGCCTGGCTTCTGGCCGGGCGTCTTGAGCAAAAAGGGGAACGCCACGTTTTTTTGCACGCGGCGGCAAACAGCCGGCCAGCAGAGCCATGCGCGTTTCCCCATTTAATATGGCCACCCCTTGAGTTGCCTTTTTAAAACAACCCCATGCACACGCATGGCCTAAGGAGACCTTATGACATCAGAACCAGTCGCCATACAGCTTAGCAAGGAAGAACAGCGTTATCTTTTTGCGCTTGTTGACCTTGCGCTTGCGCGTGGCACTTCCGGCCAGGGCCTGCCCAAACTGGAAGAATTGCCCCCTCCCCCCACAGAAAACCTGCAACAAAAAGCCGGTGTTTTTGTCACCTTAACCAAGAATGGGGACTTACGGGGCTGCATAGGCAATATGGAACCGGATACAGAACTTTATATCACGGTGTTTTCCATGGCATGGCACGCTGCCTTTGGCGATTCCCGCTTCTCGCCTGTAACAGCGGCAGAACTGCCTGCCATCAAGGCTGAAATTTCCGTGCTTGGCCCTATAACAGAATGCCCCAGCCAGGACCTTCTTGAAATAGGCAAACACGGCATTATGATTACCTCCCGCGGACGTTCCGCGGTGTTTTTGCCCCAGGTACCGCTTGAAAATGGCTGGAGTGTTAATGGAACACTGGAGCAACTGTGCCGCAAGGCGCATCTGCCTCCGGGAACATGGCGCGACAGAACAGCGGCTATTTACTGGTACGAAGCAACAGTTATCCACCCGGAAGCCTAAGTATGAAAAAAATATCCTTTCTGCTTTTAACATGCTGCCTTTTTTGCCTGCCTGTTTTTTCCGCCGCTCTGGCAGAAGACGCCAAACCTCTGGCAGATACTCCCCTCAAGCTCACCCAGCGTAATACCCCTGTTTCTGTAGAACACAGCGGGACGGATGACTTGGGGGCCAAACTTTCCACCCGTGTGAAAGAACGCTTAAACGGCAGTAATCTTTTTTTACTGGAAGAAAAAGATGTGCCCAAATTCCGTATTCTGCTCTCTACCACACCGGAATTTGAAAGTCGTCCCAATTTTGGCAGTGCGTATGCGGTTGTATGGGTGTTTTCCTTAAGCGACAGCACCCTGCGCCATTTCCTTATGCGGGATGTGGGGGTTATGACTGCGGAAGAAGTAGACGGGGTAGCTGCAAAAATTATCGAACAGACCGACCAGCTTGCCGTACGATACGGGTATTTATTCCCGGAAAAACCCCAACAATAATATGGCAATACTGGGCACAGGCATTGATCTGGTGGCATTGCCGCGCATAGCGCAAAGCCTGCAACGCTTTGGTGCCTCGTTTATTGCCCGCGTCCTGACAGAGTCTGAAAGCGCTGCTATACCAGAAAACACAAGCCTTGGGGAAAAAGACGACCAAACCGTCCCTTCCCCCAGGCTTGTGGCTTTTGTGGCTGCCCGTTTTGCGGCAAAAGAAGCAGCCGCTAAAGCTTTGGGCACAGGCTTTGCAGAGGGTGTTACGTTGAAAGATTTTAGCGTTTTTACCGGAAAAAACGGGGAACCTATTCTCCAACTTTCCGGGCAGGCGCAAAAACTGGCGTCCGCTATGGGGGTAATGTCTGCCCATCTGAGCCTCTCCCATGAACGGGATATGGCGTGCGCCACAGTGATACTGGAAGGCCAGCCTGTACTGCCCCCCCCAACACATTGTGCCCACAATCCGGGGGAAAGCCAAAAACAAAACCGGGAACAAAATTGGGCACAAACGTCAAGCGGATTAAGCCCATCACACCACCCGCAAGCCCCCGCCCATAAAGGGCAGGCAGGCAGGGTGCTTGTTGTGGGGGGCTCCACTGGCATGGCAGGCGCGCCCCTGCTGGCGGCCCATGGGGCGTTAAGAGGCGGGGCGGGGCATGTTACACTGGCGGCACCACTTTCTGTTCTGCAAAGTCTTTCTATCCCGCCAGACTTTACCACCCTGCCTTTGCCAGATACTCTCCCGCCCACCACTGACTTGCCAATTTTCTCCGCATCCTCCAGCGTATGGCAGCCCGAATACGTCCCTTTGCTTGCGCCTGTGCTGGCAAAATGCCAGGCTGTTGTTACGGGTATGGGCACAACCACCATGCCTGTTGCTTTTTTGCAGGCCCTTCTGGCCCTCCCCGCCAGACCCCCTTTTGTGCTGGACGCAGGGGCATTACGCACACTTGCTCTTGCGCCCCATTTAGCCAGCCTCCTGACGGAACATGACATAGCCACACCCCATGCAGGTGAAGCCTCCGCTTTGCTTGCTTCCTTGTTTCCAACGGCAAACCATATCCGCCAGAATAAAACAGAGGCACTCAACGCCCTTACAGATTTTGCCCCCTGCGTATGGGTGCTTAAAGGCGCGGGAGAAGACAACCCCACACTGGTGGGGCAAAAAAACACGGCAAAAAACACACCACACACGCCATGCCCTGTTTTTGCCCCTGCCCTTGCTGTAGCCGGTTCCGGCGATGTTCTGGCCGGCCTTCTTGCGGCTTTATGCGCGCAAGGGTATTCTTCCCGTGAAGCGGCTGTTTTTGGCGTATTTTGTCATGCGCAGGCCGGGCTTCTTTTGCAGAAGGCTTTTCCGCGCAGGGGAAATTTTGCCAGTGAAATTGCGTTTACACTGCCCACAGCTCTGGCACAGCTTTTGCCACCCTTTTAACCCCTTTTTATTATGGCTGTTTATCCATACAAAATACCGTCTGCCCTGCCGGAAACACCGTCCAACCCTGGCCTTTTGTTTACAGAAACACTGGCGGATCTGGAAGTTGTGGCCCGCGCACTAAGTATGCTGCTTTTTGCCGAAAACCAGCCCCTTGACCCGCAGGTTCCCCCTATGCTGTGTCTTTATGGGGAAATGGGGGCTGGCAAAACCACGTTTGCTTCCGCGTTTGTGCGTGCCATGACAGACGGCTCCGCCGCTGAGGTAGCCTCCCCTTCCTTTACACTCTGCCACCGTTACCCCACGCAGCCGCCTGTACTCCATGCCGATCTTTACAGACTGGGCGAAACACACGCTCTGGACAGAAAAAACGCCGCTCTTCCTGCCTGCTTTTTACCGGAAGAACTGGTGGAAGCATTGGAAAATCAGGAGGAATCTGCTCTCTACAGCAGAGAAAACCCGTTTATTATTCTGGAATGGGCAGATTATCTTTCCCAGGATTTTTTCCCCAAACACACCCTCTGTCTGGAAATTTTATTCCCTTTCCCCTCTGCGGGGCTGGACTTTCCGAGCCATCCGTGCGAAACAAATCGGGTCCTGCACTTCTTCGGAAAAGGGGCTTTAGTTCACCCGGTTTCACAGGCATTAGCAACTTTTCTTTTTCCTTCTTAACTTTTATGGAACCTACATGGCGATTTTAGTCCAAAAATTCGGGGGCACATCCGTAGCGGATTTAGAGTGCATGAAAAAAGTGCGCGCAAAAGTGCAAAGCGCCCTTCATGCAGGCCACAAAGTTGTGGTGGTGCTTTCTGCGCGTGCAGGAAAAACCAACAGATTGCTGGAAATGGCCTACCAATGGTCCGATGACCCAAACCAGGCGGAAATGGATGTTCTGCTTACCACGGGCGAGCAGGAATCTGTGGCGCTTTTTGCCATGCTGTTACAGGACGCAGGCATCAAAGCCCGCTCTATGCTGGGTTTGCAATTACCCATTACCACAGACGATGCTTTTGGCGGCGCGCGTATTCTTTCTATTGATGCCACCCGTCTGGAAAAAGAATTAAAAACCTACGATGTGCTTGTTATTGCAGGGTTCCAGGGTTGCACGGAAGATTTGCGCCTTACCACCCTTGGCAGAGGCGGTTCTGACACGTCTGCCGTGGCTGTTGCGGCTGCTTTGGGCAGTGCGGAATGCCACATTTATACAGATGTGGACGGCGTATACACAACAGACCCGCGCTCCTGCCCCAAAGCCAGAAAACTGGACCGTATTTCCTATGACGAAATGCTGGAAATGGCTTCCATGGGCGCTAAGGTTCTGCAAATACGCTCCGTGGAATTTGCCAAAAAATACAAGGTACCCGTGCGGGTGCTTTCCACCTTTTCCGATGGCCCGGGTACCCTGGTCACTCAGGAGGACAATCTTATGGAAGCCGTGCTTGTTTCCGGTATTGCGTACGATAAAGACCAGGCCCGCGTCACGCTTTGCGGCATACCGGATAAACCCGGCATAAGCGCGGCCATTTTTGTGCCTTTGGCAGAAAATGACATTCTGGTGGATATGATTGTACAAAAAGCCAGCCGCGACCATATCACAGATATGACCTTTACTGTTTCCCGCAAAGACCTGAAGCGCGCGCTTGCGATTATGGAAGAAGTGCGGGCCCGTATTGGCGGCGAATGTGTGGAAAGTGATTCCGCTGTTGCCAAAGTTTCTGTTATTGGCGTAGGTATGCGTAATCACAGTGGCATAGCGGCCGCCGCGTTTTCTGCTCTGTTTAAAGAAAATATTAATATTATTATGATAAGCACCTCGGAAATTAAAATTTCCTGCCTGATAGACGAAAAGGAAACAGACCACGCTGTGCAAACTCTGCACTCCGCATTTGGGCTTGATAAAACAGAAGACGAGTAAAAAGGACGCCCGCCATGATTGCCCTGTACGATACCACCCTGCGAGACGGCGCCCAATGTGAAGACCTGAACTTAAGCTGCGCCGACAAACTGAAAATTGCGCTTAAACTGGATGAACTTGGTTTACCGTACCTGGAAGGCGGCTGGCCGGGCGCCAATGCCGTGGATACGGAGTTTTTTGAAGAAATCCGTTCCTATCACCTCAAAAATGCCAAAATTGCCGCTTTTGGCAGCACCCACCATGCAAGCTCCAGTGCCGCATCCGATCCCACACTTGCGGCCCTTGCCGCATGCCGCGCCCCTGTTATCACTATTTTTGGAAAATCCAGCGAAATACACGCAAAAGAAGCCCTGCGACTTACAGGTGAGCGGAATCTGGAAATTATACGCGATTCTGTGGCTTTTCTCAAAAAACTTGCCCATGTGGAAAAAGTTTTTTTTGATGCAGAACACTTTTTTGACGGCTACAAAGACAACAGCGCCTATGCTTTAGCCGCGCTCAAAGCCGCCTGTGAGGCAGGGGCAGATGCCCTTGTGCTGTGTGATACCAATGGCGGCACTATGCCGCACGATATTGGAGAAATTGTGGCCACGGTTAAAGCCGTTTTCCCGCAAGCCACACTTGGCATACACGCCCATAATGACTGCGATATGGCCGTTGCCAACTCTCTGGCCGCTATTAAAGCCGGCGCACGCCATGCACAGGGCACCATAAACGGCGTGGGAGAACGCTGCGGCAATGCCAACCTCTGTTCCCTTATCCCCGTGCTGGAGCTTAAGGAAAATATGCCCTGCCTGCCGGAAAATAAATTGCCTCTTTTAACCGCAACATCCGCCTATGTGGCGGAAATAGCCAACATGACCCCTTTTAACCGCCAGCCTTTTGTGGGGCATTCTGCTTTTGCCCACAAAGGTGGTGTGCATGTAAGCGCTGTTAATAAAAATTCCAGCCTGTACGAACATATCACCCCGGAACTGGTGGGCAATGGCCAGCGTATTCTGATGACAGACCTTGCCGGCCGCAGTAATATTGTTTCTCTGGCGCGCCGTTTTGGTTTTCATCTGGATAAAGATGAACCTGTTGTCAAAGGTCTTTTTAATGAAATGAAAAAAAGGGCCAGTTTAGGGTATGACTACGCAACAGCAGAAGCCAGTATTGAACTTTTACTTCTGCGTAAACTGGCCAGACGCGGTGTGCGGGAGTTTTTTAAGCTTTTGCAGCTTAGAGTTGTGGAAAATAAAATCCAGGCAGATACCCCCCCTCTTGCGGAAGCCACCATTATGGTGGAAGTGGAAGGCGCCATAGAACACACAGCCGCCATGGGTATGGGCCCTGTGAATGCCCTGGATAATGCTTTGCGTAAAGCGCTTTTGCCTTTTTATCCCAAAGTGGCGGATATGCGCCTGATGGATTTTAAAGTGCGGGTACTTTCCGCCAGCGCTGGCGCGCAAGACCCAAACCACAAAGAAAATACCCCTCTGACTATGGGAAACAGCGGCCAAACACCCACCCCCGGGCAAAACACCACAGGCACAGCCTCTGTTGTACGGGTACTTATTGAATCCGCGGATAGCGACACAAGCTGGATAACAGTGGGTGTTTCCTACGACATTATAGAAGCCAGCTGGCAAGCCCTTGCGGACTCCGTCACATACAAACTCTACAAAGATGAGTGGAAAGAGCACAGCCGGGGATAATAGCCATCCCTTGTTTTTAGCCCTGTCACTTGCGGGCATAGAGCATACTCACCTTACGCCCGCAGACAGCCTTATGTCCGTCTTTCCCTACCTGGAATGAGGAATGCCATGGCGTACCTTGTGTTTTTACTTCTCGCCTGTATCCCGGCGTTTTTGCACGCCCGACTGTACGGCAAAAAAAATTTTTCCTCTTCGCTTGCAAAAGCATGGCTGGTTTATGCCCTTTTGGGCTTTACCAGCCTTTTTTTATTTTTTTCCCTGCACCAACACGCGGATATGTTTGGAATAGCCGTTCGCCTTGCAGATTATGGGCAAAACAAATCATTTGTGTTACGTTTTATCCGGTACGCTCTTGTTTGCTTTGCTGTCATGTTTGCTTTTGATACCGTGTACCACATTCTTCCCGCACAGGAAACTGTCTGCAAACTACGTCGCAAAACACTTGCGTTTTTCTTTTTTCTTTTAATTTTCCTTTCTACTGCTGTTAGCTGGATACTGTACACATATCCCATGCAGGATGCAGAATCTGTTATTATTACTCTTAGCCTGCCATTAAGCGCCAATGATACACAGGAAGGAATGTTTTTTGCTTTTTCCTTTTTCCTGTATACATCTATTTACTGCTGTCTTTTTTTTCTATGTTTTTCTTTTTTTATGGGAGAAATGAAAAAGGACAAAAAAACTTTTTTACTCCGCTACGCAAAATACGTTCTTTTTTCAGGGTATGCACTTTTGTTTGTGCTCACAAGTATACAAATACCTGTTGCACGGTATGTGCAGGCATATAACGCTATTTACGGCCCACCAGAACCATCACTTTTTTACGATACGTACTATGTTCACCCAAATACAGTTTCCATAACATTCCCGGAAACAAAAAGAAATATTGTGATTGTTTTTTTAGAAAGTTGGGAAAATGGATTTCTGGACACAGCACAGGGGGGCGCTTTTTCTACAAATCTTATGCCAAGATTTTGCGAACTGGCAGAAAACAACCTGTATTTCAGCCATACAAGCGGCATGGGCGGGGGGTATGACCTGTTTAACACGGGTAGCACTATTGGCGCTACTGTAGCAAAGTTCAGCGGAACCCCCCTGATTCTCTGGCAAACGGACGAAAAACTTGAGGACACTGGTTCCCTGCAGGTTCAGGTGGTCGCACGGGAAAGCGTAAGCATTAATGATATTTTAAAACGTGAAGGGTATACCCAGATTTTTAGCTACGCATTTTATAAAGAATTTGCGGCACGCGGCCTTTTTTTTGAAACACATGGGAATATGCCCTTCCATGACTTGCCTTATTTTGAAGAAAAATACGGGGTAATCCCAGAAAAAATAAAAAATCGCTGGGGATTTGACGATTATCTTCTTTATACATTTGCGAAACAGGAACTCACAGAGCTGGCGGATGCAGGGAATCCTTTTTTTTATGGGGTTGCCCTTGCAGACAGCCACAGGGGAGAATACAAACTTTGCGCCCAATGCACTATGCCTGCAGAAAATACCAAAGAAAACCGGCTGCAAAGTGTTATCCAGTGTATGGACAGGCAATTGGCAGAATTTATAGACTGGGCCAACCAGCAGCCGTGGTTTGAAACAACAACCATTGTTATTTTTGGTGACCACGCTTTCCCGCAGCCGGAACTTTTGCCTGTTGAGCTTCAAACCCATACATGGCTTAATGTATTTATTAATCCGCTTGTTACTCCATCGCTTACCAAAAACAGAAACTTTTCTTCATTTGATATGTTCCCCACCATTTTGGAAGCCATGGGGGTAACAATTGAAGGCCATGCTCTGGGTTTTGGGCGGTCACTTTTTTCTGACAGGCCCACTATTCTGGAAGAAACAGGGAATATCCCATATGTAAATTTTGAACTGGCAAAACCCG